>NZ_JAMPLW010000029.1:0-42744 GCF_028477805.1 Providencia sp. PROV268 | reverse complement strand
GGGCGCATTAAACCGTATTAGGTGGTTGGCGTCAACGAATTTTTGCTAAAAAAACGCAGTTTTTAACTGAGTGTTTTCTTTTTCAGCAAAAATTGTTGGTTTAACGCGCGATTACTGTTTTATTAACTTAACGCTCCTTTTTTACGGCATAACGCAATAGTTAAAATATCCTCTGAGAGATGCTGAGCAATTTCGACATCTTTAATATCTCTTTGAATCAGTAAACGATTCAAACAGCCCTCTAAAACTAATTCCATTTGATTTGCCACGAGCACGGGGTCTTCAATATCTAATTCATCTAATAACTCTTTGGTATATAGAAAAGAGTTATCTTTTTGTATTCGGCTTAGTTGATGGATAGGGTGCTGTGGATCAGGATAGTGATTACAGGCTGAGACAAATAAACATCCTGGGAAACGCCCTTCGCTAACACGTTGGTACAGCTGTTGGTAGCGTGCGGAAAGTTTTTGTTGGGGGCTTAACGACTCATCTAACCGTGTTTGACGTTGCCAAATTTCAATCTGTTGCCCATGATAACGCAGGCAATCGTACACTAAGGCCTCATCATCAGGCCAAAATTGGCGGATCATGTTGAAATCAGGGGCTATCTCATGGAGAAGATGCTCGATAGAGGCAGAGAGGCCTTGTTTTTCTAACTGGTTTAGAGCATGGCTTAAAATTTGTTCGCGCTGTACTGACATTGTTAGCTCCATCACAATATTGTTCTCATCTTCCCATCATAACAATGATCATTATTGATTTATAGCAGTTTGCTTTGTGAGCAATATTGTTGATGACAAAAATAGGTAAGGTGTGATCAGGGTAACTGTCAGACAATTTGCAGTATGAGAGCTATCAACATGATACGATTAAATAATTATCGTGTTTTTCATAGGTACTCATCATGAAAATTATTATAGCTCCAGATTCATTCAAAGAGAGCATGAGTGCAGAATCTGCTGCCGATGCCGTGAAACAAGGCTTCCAAGCGGTATTTCCTGATGCAACGTTTTTAAGTCTACCCATAGCAGATGGTGGGGAAGGTACGGTTGATGCGCTGATTGCCGCTGCGAGCGGAGAAAGAGTATCTGTTGAGGTATTTGATCCACTCAATAAACCTATAACAGCAGCTTATGGTTTGCTTCATCAAGGAACGACAGCAGCGATTGAAATGGCTGCTGCAAGTGGATTGATGTTAGTTCCGCCAAAAGAGCGTAACCCGATGCTAACCAGCAGTTATGGCACAGGTCAATTAATTAAAAATGCCTTAGATAAAGGCGTACAGCAGATTATTTTAGGTATTGGTGGCAGTGCAACGGTTGATGGTGGCGTTGGTATGCTGCAAGCCTTAGGGGCTGTTTTTTATGATGAGCAGCAACAACGGCTAGGCCAAGGGGGGGAAGTACTCAATAAGATCGCCAGTATTGATATTTCAGGTCTCGACCCTCGTTTAAAAGATTGTGACATTGATGTGGCGTGTGATGTGGACAACCCTCTTGTTGGTGAGCGTGGTGCCGCTACAGTATTTGGTCCTCAAAAAGGGGCAACACCTGAAATGGTTGCCATGTTAGAACGTGGGCTGAATCAACTGGCAAATGTAATAAAAAGCACAACAGGTATAGATTACCGTCACTTAGCAGGAGGTGGTGCGGCTGGAGGAATATCTGTCGCCGCAGCCGCCTTTTTGGGAGCACAACTAAAACCGGGCATCGATATTGTGATTCAAGCGGTCGATTTAGAAAAAGAGATGATGGATGCTGATTTAGTGATCGTTGGTGAAGGGAGTATGGACGGGCAAACCGCAGGGGGGAAAGCACCGATTGGTGTTGCCAAAGTGGCGGCAAAATACCATGTTCCAGTGATAGCATTAAGTGGTGTGTTAGGGAAAGGTGTGGACGCTTTACATCAAGAAGGCATTGATGCTTTCTTTAGCATATTGCCTCGCTTGTGCGCGCTCGACGAAGCATTAAATGAAGGCGCCATTAATTTACAGCAGACCGCTTATAATGTGACGAAGGTGTTAAAAATAGGGCAGAAGCTTTAATCGCGCGACGATAGGTTAATTCATCACGGATAGCTGTTTTGATGACTTAATTGCTTTTATGAGGTGAATGATAGCGGTTTATGGCTTGATGACTGCACATTCAAATCTAAACATGCCCTGCTATCTGTGCAATGGCGTATGAATAAATCTGCTAGTAGGATACGGTCTGGGTTATCCGTGCAACGCTATTTAGTTTTTTAAAAGAAAACCCGCAAAATATTGCGGGTTTTTGTATGGGTAGAATATCCAATAACTACAGGATCATACCGCCGAATAGGAAACCGAAGGTAACAGCTAAGATCACGGCAATAGTGCCCGGAATAAAGAATGGATGGTTAAAGACGAAACGGCCAATGCGTGTGGTTCCGGTATCATCCATTTGTACAGCAGCAACCAGTGTTGGGTATGTTGGTAGAATAAACAGACCAGATACTGCTGAGAATGATGCGATAGCTGTCAGTGGGCTAACATGAAGCGCGAGTGCCATAGGCATCAACGCTTTTGCTGTTGCAGCTTGTGAGTACAGTAGAGCTGAACAGAAGAAGAAGATCACGGCTAGCATCCATGAATGTTCATGGATCAGGTCACCCGCTGTTGCTTTAATCCAATCAATATTATGTTGTACGAATGTATCACCTAACCATGCAACACCTAAAATACAGATACATGCGCTCATACCGGCTTTAAAGGTACTTGAGTTAAGGATCGCGTCTGTATTGACTCGGCATAAAATAGTGATGAGGGTCGCTACACTCAGCATAATGATTAAGATAGCATTAGTGGTGTTCATCAATGGTGTTTTGACTATTTCTAAGCTTGGGCTGTTGATAATAGCGTAGACAACAACACCGACAACGCCTAGCAAGAACAAAAATACAGATGATTTTGCACCAGGTTTGATAGCTTTAACTTGGCTACCACGCAGTTCAACTAAGCCTTCTGCTAAACGTTTTTGGTAAACAGGATCATCAGACAGTTTCGAGTTAAACGTCCAAGAGATGATGAATGACATCAAAATGATAGCAAGGAAAGTGGATGGCAGCAAAATAGCGAGTAACGTAATATAGCTAACAGTGTTACCTGCACCGACCATGGCGGAGTTTTCCATTACAGAGGCCATATACACAACTGCCGCTGAGATTGGGGACGCTGTAATACCAATTTGAGCCGCAACAACCGCAGTTGAAAGTGGGCGGCAAGGTTTGACGCCTTGTTCTTTTGCCACTTCTGCAATGACGGGTAAAGTTGCTAAAGAGATATTCCCTGTACCAGCAAATAAGGTTAGGAAATAGGTCACGATTGGTGCAAGGATGGTGATGTATTTAGGATTACGACGCAGTAGTTTTTCTGTCTGATCGACTAAGTAATCAAGTCCACCTGCAATTTGCATTGCAGAAATGGCAGCGATCACAGCCATAATAATAGAGATAACGTCAAATGGTATAGTACCTGGTTTTACGCCAATAGCAGCGAGTACCAGTACACCTAGGCCACCGGCAAAGCCGATACCTATCCCACCGAGACGGGCCCCCAAAAATATGGCCAGCAGAACAATGATAAATTCTACGGCTAACATAGTGTTTACTCCTCGACAAATTTAAAATTAAAAATATGAAACTGTAGTGTTAATTTTTTGTGTGTGCATAAAACTAAAAAGGCACGCTTTCCGAAGGAGAGGCGTGCCTTGATTTTTAAGAGTTATTTATGGTTAGCATAAACGATTAGTCATCAAATCTTTTCGCTTTATAAGCTGGGTGTTTTAGGTTCTCAACAGAGAAAATATCATCCAGCTGCTCTTCGGTCAGTAGGCCGCGCTCCAGAACGACTTCACGGACACTCTTGCCTGTTTCAGCACAGATCTTACCTACGATATCACCATTATGGTGACCAATGAATGGGTTCAGGTAAGTAACAATACCGATAGAGTTAAAAACAAACGCTTCACAGATTTCTTTGTTCACTGTGATACCGTTAATGCATTTTTCAACTAAGTTACGGCACGCATTGTTCATCAGAGAAATGGATTCAAACATCGCTTGACCGATAGCTGGCTCCATTACGTTCAACTGTAGCTGACCCGCTTCAGCTGCCATTGTAACACAAACATCGTTACCGATAACTTTGAAACAAGCTTGGTTAACCACTTCAGGAATAACTGGGTTAACTTTTGCTGGCATAATTGAAGAACCTGCTTGTAATTCAGGCAGATTGATCTCTTTGAGGCCTGCACGTGGGCCAGAAGACAGTAAGCGCAAGTCATTACAAATTTTAGATAGCTTAACGGCAAGGCGTTTTAGGCCAGCGTGAACGGTGATGTATGCACCACAGTCAGATGTCGCTTCAATCAGGTCTTCTGCCGGTACACAAGGTAAGCCAGTCACTTCTGCTAATTTCTCAACAGCCAATTTTTGGTAGCCCGGCGCAGTATTCAAACCTGTACCGATTGCCGTTGCACCTAAGTTCACTTCTAACAGTAATTCAATACTACGTTTTAGGTTTTTCTCTTCTTCTTTTAAGAGCGTTGCAAAGGCATGGAATTCTTGACCAACGGTCATTGGTACAGCATCCTGCAATTGGGTGCGGCCCATTTTCAGAATGTCTTTGTATTCTTCTGCTTTTTTCTCAAAACCTTTTTTCAGGTATTCAACCGATTCAATCAGTTTCACAACGGAGTTGTATACGGCGATACGGAAACCTGTCGGATAGGCATCGTTGGTTGACTGACTTTTATTTAAGTGGTCATTAGGATTTAGGTATTCATATTCACCTTTTTTATGACCCATCAGTTCAAGACCAATGTTTGCAAGGACTTCGTTGGTATTCATGTTTAGTGATGTACCTGCACCACCTTGGAATACGTCAACAGGGAACTGGTCCATGCATTTACCGGTATCCAGTACAACATCACATGCTTTGATAATGGTATCTGCAATGTTACGTGGAATAGTGTGAAGTTCTTTGTTCGCCATTGCTGCCGCTTTTTTAACCATTACCATGCCGCGAATAAATTCGGGCACGTCGTTAATGGTGCGGTCGCTGATATAAAAGTTTTCAATCGCACGCAGAGTATGAACACCGTAATAGGCATCAGATGGGACTTCTTTCTGACCTAACAGGTCTTCTTCGATACGAGTATTGTTTGACATGAGAACCTTCTTAATTAGATTACAGTTACTGTCTATTATGCGCTTTTAAAAAATATATACCGTAAAACAAAACATTCTAGGTGTTAAACACCTGTTACTCCATTATCAGCATGATGATCTACTGATTTATGAGTAGATGATATGCGGTTCTTTAATGATTACCTTGAACCTAGATCACTATATAGTTTGATTTATGAAACAGATTTCAAAATATGTGAACATACTCACAGATGAAACCAAAAAAATTAGAAATCTCCATGAGTTGAAAAGCGTTATAGTGACCTCCATCATTATGTCTATACTATGTGAAAAAGCGAATGTTGTTGTTTGTCTCTTAGATACAGTTCACAAAGGTTTTCCAAGAGGCGAGAACTAACCTATATCCAACGAACTTCTGGGTGTGAATAGGTGGCAAACTCTCTGAGAACATGACTCGAATAGAGAGTGGTCGATACTTGAGCAATAAGAAGAACGAAGGAGATAGCTGATTGAAATAAAGGAGAACTTGTGCGCTGGTTACCACTAATATTGATATGCCTTCTCATTTATATTGAGTCTGTCATATTCGTTCGTGTTGCTTCAGAAATTGGGGTATTGGCAACACTCATACTGGTTGTGTTGACATCTTGTTTGGGAATTTCTCTGGTCAAAAATCAGGGAATGAAAAATGTTATGCAGATCCAGCAAAAAATGGCAGCAGGTGAAAGCCCCGCAGCAGAAATGATTAAAAGCGTTGCGTTGGTACTTGCTGGCTTCTTATTAATCCTGCCAGGGTTCTTTACTGACTTTATTGGTTTGCTGTTATTGTTACCTCCTGTGCAAAAATTGTTCGTCATGCGTTTGATTCCACATATCCGTTTTTCCCAAACTGGAAATGGTTTTAGTGCAGGGCGTAATAACCCATTTCAACAAGGGGATACATTTGAAGGGGAATTCCAACGTAAACAGGATGATCCATCATATAAACTCGATAAATCCGATGATTCTAACGAATCAGAAAAAGATAACCGCTATAAGTAAGAGCCCCCATTAAAATAGGGAAGGTAAAAACAAAAAAATTTTATCTTCCCCCCTTGAAGTCACTCCAATTAGCCCCAATCTGCTGAAACATGGTACTGGTTTATTTAGGCATACTGGTATCGTCCTTTTACCTAGTGTGGACTTTATTTATAGGAGAACTATTAATGAAAATTCGTCCATTGCATGACCGTGTTATCGTCAAGCGTAAAGAAGTTGAATCAAAATCTGCAGGCGGTATCGTTCTGACTGGCACTGCAGCAGGTAAATCTACGCGTGGTGAGGTCCTCGCCGTTGGTAATGGTCGCATCCTTGAAAATGGTGAAATCAAAGCGTTGGATGTGAAAGTCGGCGACATCGTTATTTTTAACGACGGTTATGGCGTGAAAGCTGAAAAAATCGACAACGAAGAAGTGCTGATCATGTCAGAAAGTGACATCCTCGCGATTGTTGAAGCGTAATTTTCACTTAGATCTTCTCAACTAACGAAAAGAATTTAAAGGAAAGAAATAATGGCAGCTAAAGACGTTAAATTTGGTAATGACGCACGCGTAAAAATGCTTCGTGGTGTGAATATTCTAGCAGATGCAGTTAAAGTAACTTTGGGCCCTAAAGGCCGTAATGTGGTTCTTGATAAATCATTTGGTTCACCAGTTATCACTAAAGATGGTGTTTCTGTTGCACGTGAAATCGAATTAGAAGATAAATTCGAGAACATGGGCGCACAGATGGTGAAAGAAGTTGCTTCTAAAGCTAACGATGCAGCGGGTGATGGTACAACAACTGCAACAGTTCTGGCGCAAGCTATTGTTACTGAAGGTCTGAAAGCCGTTGCAGCGGGTATGAACCCGATGGATCTGAAACGTGGTATTGATAAAGCAGTAGTTGCAGCTGTAGAAGAGCTGAAAGCACTGTCTGTTCCATGTTCAGACTCTAAATCTATCGCACAGGTTGGTACAATTTCTGCAAACTCTGACGAAACCGTTGGTAAGTTAATTGCAGAAGCAATGGATAAAGTCGGCAAAGAAGGCGTTATCACTGTTGAAGAAGGTACTGGTCTGGAAGACGAACTGGATGTTGTTGAAGGTATGCAGTTCGATCGTGGTTACCTGTCTCCTTATTTCATCAACAAGCCAGAAACGGGTGTTGTTGAACTGGAAAACCCATTCATCCTGTTAGTTGATAAAAAAGTATCTAACATCCGTGAACTGCTACCAGTATTAGAAGGCGTTGCTAAAGCGAGCAAACCACTTCTGATTATCGCTGAAGATGTTGAAGGCGAAGCACTTGCGACACTGGTTGTTAACACCATGCGTGGTATCGTGAAAGTTGCTGCGGTTAAAGCACCTGGTTTCGGTGATCGCCGTAAAGCAATGCTGCAAGATATCGCTATCCTGACTAACGGTACTGTTATCTCTGAAGAGATCGGTATGGAGCTTGAAAAAGCGACATTAGAAGATCTGGGTCAAGCAAAACGTATCGTTATCAACAAAGACACAACAACTATCATTGATGGTGTTGGTGAAGAGTCTGCTATCGCAGGTCGTGTTGCACAAATTCGTCAACAAATCGAAGAATCAACTTCTGATTATGACCGTGAAAAACTGCAAGAGCGCGTTGCTAAATTAGCTGGCGGTGTTGCTGTAATTAAAGTTGGTGCGGCAACTGAAGTTGAAATGAAAGAAAAACGTGCTCGCGTCGACGATGCGCTGCACGCAACTCGCGCAGCGGTTGAAGAAGGTGTTGTTGCTGGTGGTGGTACTGCACTGGTACGTGTTGCCGCTAAACTGGCTTCACTGAAAGGCGATAATGAAGAGCAAAACGTGGGTATCCGCGTTGCACTGCGTGCGATGGAAGCACCAATGCGTCAAATCGTCACTAACGCAGGTGAAGAAGCTTCTGTTGTTGTTAACAAAGTTAAAGCAGTTCAAGGCAACGAAGGCTACAACGCAGCAACTGACACTTATGGTGATATGATCGAGATGGGTATCTTGGATCCAACTAAAGTAACTCGTTCTGCATTGCAATTCGCTGCATCTATCGCTGGTCTGATGATCACAACTGAAGCGATGATTACTGAAATGCCTAAAGATGAAGGCCCTGATTTAGGTGCTGCAGGCATGGGCGGTATGGGTGGAATGGGCGGTATGATGTAAGCCAATTGGCCGCATCACGCTCACACAGTCAATAATGACTGTTAAGCCTTCTAACCGGTATTGTTGGTATTAACCGACAATACCGGTTTTTTATATGAATAAATATGTTTGAGTTGATTGATGGTAGGCCGACCGAATGTCTAAAGTGG
This sequence comes from Providencia sp. PROV268, assembly GCF_028477805.1. Taxonomy (NCBI): domain Bacteria; kingdom Pseudomonadati; phylum Pseudomonadota; class Gammaproteobacteria; order Enterobacterales; family Morganellaceae; genus Providencia; species Providencia sp. PROV268. The sequence continues at coordinate 34,232 of NZ_JAMPLW010000029.1, read as the reverse complement.
AGAATATCGATAATCTAAAATGACGCGAAAGATTTCGATACGCTTATTTTGAGTAAAAGCCCTTGAGTTTGCTAATTGTATAATTGTGCATTTATTTTTGCGCAAAGACCGTGCGGCAGGTTATATTTGGAGTAAGGCAAAAGGTGGTTTGGTGAGTAACCAAAGGTGAAAGCGTTATAGGCTCTTTATATTTCATGTGATGTTTCGAATTATTTAGAGTATACGCGTTTTATGGTAAGCTTTGTTTGCTGACGAGGGTGGGCAAATTTTATGGTCATGCCTTTGTTGATACTTTGAACCGTTATCCATATCTCTCAATATAGATCTGGCGAATTTTGGCTGTAAATAGGCGCTCGAGTGACTATAATTTAGTAGCGCTAATGAAGATCAATTCAATGATGCCGTTAATAGCAACGGTATATTGAACAAAGAAGGGAATGAGTGGTTCTCAAACCAGCTGCAAAAACACTATGATAAATGAGGGAAAACATGCGTATTAAAGTATTGCTTGGTGCTGCTGCATTACTACTTTTAGCAGGTTGTTCGACAACAACTAATTTAACTGCGGCGGGCTCACAAGTTCGTTTTGTTGAAAACCAACCTGGAAGTGATTGCCAGCTCCTTGGTCAAGTCACAGGAACTCAAAGCAACTGGTTGAGCGGTGTCAATAGTGAATCAAGCTCTATGCGCGGCGCGGCAAATGATCTGCGTAATAAAGCAGGCGCAATGGGCGGAAATGTGATTTTTGGTGCGACTAGCCCAAGTGAAACTATCCTCTCTAGTTTTATCCCAGTTGATAGTAAAATGGTCGGCCAAGTTTATAAGTGCCCCTAAAATGAATATCTGACGCCCGATCGTATAGACGATGCGGGCGTTTTATTTCAGCACTGTCTTAGGTTTAGGTCGAGTAACGTCTTACTCGGCTCTCCGCCAATCTCCCGTGCTAATTTTGGCACCAAATAGCCAGAAACCTTCCCAAGCAATTGTTGTATTAGCAACCTAGCTTCTTGGTCGCTCACTAAGAAATGCGCAGCCCCTTGCACCTTATCTAAAACATGCAAGTAATACGGCAGGATACCCGCATCAAATAGCGCATTACTTAAATTCGCCAATGTATCTGCATCATTGTTCACCCCACGTAACAGTACGCTTTGATTGAGTAAGGTCACGCCGGCATTTTTTAATTTTTGCATCGCGGCTTTAAAGTGATCATCTATCTCATTAGCATGGTTGAGATGCGTTACCATGATCACTTGAAGACGTGAGTGGGCAAGTCGCTGACACAGGTTAGTGGTAATGCGTTCGGGGATCACTACAGGTAAACGAGAGTGGATCCTCAGCCGCTTAATGTGGGGGATCGCTTCGAGTTGCCCAATTAACCAATCCAGTTCACTGTCTTTTGCCATCAAGGGATCACCCCCTGAAAAGATGATTTCATTGAGTTCAGTGTGGTTTTTTATATAATCCACAGCTATCAACCAATTATTTTTGTTTCCCTTATTATCTTCATAAGGAAAATGTCGGCGGAAGCAGTAACGGCAGTTTACTGCACAGCCCCCTTTCACCAACATCAATGCTCGGTTGTGATATTTGTGGAGTAAACTGGGGATCGCATTATTTTGTTCATCTAATGGATCTGTAGAAAACCCCGGATAGGTATCAAATTCTGCTTTTGCAGTTAATACTTGCAATAGCAGAGGGTCTTGTGGATCGCCTTTTTTCATGCGCGAAATAAACGGCCTTGGTACACGTAATGGAAATAATTTGCGTGCGTCGTTGCCATCTTTCGATGCTTGATGGCTTTCTAGCCCCAGTATTTGAAGCAATTCATCAGGATTAGTGATTGCTTCAGCAAGTTGTTGTATCCAGACTTCTCTGGATGAGGTATTTTGAGTTACAATATCGACCATTTTTTGGCTATGCCATTTTTAGTGTATAAATTAGAGGATCTCCATGGCTACTTATAGTACCAATGAATTCCGCTCAGGTCTTAAAATCATGTTAGATGGCGAACCTTGTGCAATTCTTGATAGTGAATTCGTTAAACCGGGTAAAGGTCAAGCGTTTGCACGTGTTCGTATTCGTAAACTGATTTCTAACAAACTGTTGGAAAAAACATTTAAGTCTACTGATTCTGTCGAAGCCGCAGATGTCATGGATATGAACTTAACTTACCTTTATAACGACGGTGAGTTTTGGCATTTCATGAACAACGAAACTTTCGAACAGCTTGCAGCGGACGAAAAAGCGGTTGGTGATAACGCTAAATGGCTGATCGACCAAGCTGATTGTATCTTGACTCTGTGGAATGGCCGCCCAATCGCGGTGACTCCACCTAACTTTGTTGAGTTAGAAGTCACAGATACTGACCCAGGTCTGAAAGGTGATACAGCGGGTACTGGCGGTAAGCCAGCGACTTTAAGCACGGGTGCAGTGGTTAAAGTTCCTCTGTTCGTTCAGATTGGTGAAGTGATCAAAGTTGATACTCGTTCAGGCGAATACGTTTCACGCGTGAAATAATACCTGTTTGCTTGAAGCTAAAAAACCGTAATGTTGTAAGACATTACGGTTTTTTTTACCCAAAAAGAGAAGCTGAATTTAACAGCACTTAAACCCGCCTTTTCCACCATAGCGAGCATCTTGGCGCTCTTTAAAGAACTCTTCATATGTCATTGGTGTTTGATCTGGATGATTAAGTCGCATATGAGCAACGTAATTGTCATAATCAGGCACACCAATCATCATTTTGGCTGCTTGCCCAAGGTAACGAGCCGCATTGCCGAGTGAACCAAACATCTTAATCTCCTTACTTCGCTTCTAACTTTAGAGCGCTTGAGCGTTATTTGAAAACTCGAGCCACAAATAGGATGAGGTGGCTCGTTTTCGTTGAATCTAAGCGTATCTTGTCCATACACGATGAATTAGTGATGGCGTGTATTCGCAACAATTTCCTGATAGTTAGCTGGCATTGGTTCATATGGAACTTCATTCGCTGTTGGCTCAGAAGATTTCAATGCTTTTAATGCTGTACGGATTGAGAATATCGCGAGTAGCACGACAACGATCATAAAGAAAATTGTTAACCCAGCATCTAAACGGTTATTAAAAATCAACTGTGTTAGTTGTGACTCAGTATATTGCGATGGGATATTTCCACTATCAATCATTGCTTGGAATTTATTGGCTACAGCGAGGAAACCAACGCGCGCATCTTCACTGAATGTTTTTTCCCATCCTGCGGTCATTGTACAAATAAGCAACCACGCAGTAGGCACTAAAGCAACCCATGCGTAGCGTTGACGCTTCATTTTGAACAGGACTACTGCACAGAGCATTAAGGCCATACCTGCTAGCATTTGGTTTGCGATACCAAAAAGTGGCCAGAGTGTATTGATACCACCGAGTGGGTCAACAACACCTTGATGAAGGAAATACCCCCATGCAAGTACACATAATGCTGTTGCAATTAGGTTTGCAGGAAGTGAGTCGGTTCGTTTCAAAGAAGGTGAGATCACGCCTAATAAATCTTGTAGCATAAAGCGTGCCGCACGGGTTCCCGCATCGACAGCCGTTAAAATAAACAGCGCTTCAAACAAGATAGCGAAGTGATACCAAAACGACACATTCATTAAACCGCCGAGGGCGCCGTGTAAGATATAGGCCATGCCTACCGCCAGTGTTGGAGCTCCACCTGCTCGAGAAATAATGCTGTTTTCACCGACCTCATTGGCGATATTTGTTAGCTGCTCAGGTGTTATTTGGAAGCCCCAGCTACTGACAACTTGCGCAGCCGAAGCGACGACATCTTCAGTACCAGCAGGTGCTAACATCGCCATAGGGCTGTTCATGGCAAAATAGACACCGGGATCAATCACACAAGCGGCAACCAATGCCATAATCGCGACAAACGATTCCATTAACATGCCGCCATAGCCGATAAAGCAAGCTTGGTTCTCATTCGCAAGCATTTTGGGGGTTGTTCCTGATGAAATTAAAGCATGGAAACCAGAAACAGCACCACAAGCAATAGTAATAAATAAAAACGGGAACAGATCACCTGCCCAGACAGGGCCTGTGCCATCAATATATTTGGTCAGCGCTGGCATTTCTAAATTGGGGTTTAAAATAAGAATACCAATGGCTAACCCGATGATGGTACCAATCTTTAAAAAGGTAGAAAGGTAATCGCGAGGTGCCAGCAGTAGCCAAACAGGCAGAACTGCGGCAACAAACCCATATCCAACAAGCATCCATGTCAGTTGCACACCGGTATAGTCAAAATACGGTGCCCATGTTTCACTTTCGGCAACCCATCCACCTGAAATAATTGCAAATACAAGGAATACCAGACCAATAATAGACACTTCACCAATACGACCAGGGCGAATATAACGGGTATATATTCCCATGAATATCGCAAGAGGAATGGTAAAGGCGACTGTATAGGTGCCCCATGGGCTGTGTGTAAGGGCTTTGACGACGATCATCGCAAGCACTGCAAGGATAATCACCATAATCATAAAGCAAGCGATAAGGGCTAAGATGCCCGCAGTATTCCCCATCTCTTCTTTGACCAATTCACCCAGTGAGCGGCCATCTCGACGAGTCGACACAAAAAGCACCATAAAATCTTGAACCGCACCCGCTAATACGACCCCTGCTAGCAGCCATAACATGCCTGGCAGATACCCCATTTGAGCGGCTAATACCGGGCCTACCAGTGGTCCTGCCCCTGCAATTGCTGCAAAATGGTGACCGAAGAGAATTTTTTTATCTGTCGGAACGTAATCTAAGCCATCGTTATGACGGATAGAGGGTGTCATTCGTGTTGAATCGACTTGTAGTACCTTTTTAGCAATAAACAGTCCGTAATAACGATATGCGATTAAATAGACACAAACCGCTGCAACGACGATCCATAGCGCATTAATTTGCTCGCCTCGATTTAATGCGATATAACCGAGAGCAAAAGCGCCTAATATCGCTAGCACAATCCAAATTAATTGTTTACCCATAGCCATCCCATCCGTTTTATTATTAAGCCGTTTGCATTTTTGTATTTGCAGATTACTGACACATATAGCTAGAGTTAACGGAAAGGCAAGATAGCTAAAACGTGAAACCTAACAGTGAGTAAAAATAAATTTCATAACTGTTATTAATATCACTAAATAATAGCAGTTAACTGGATTTTATTTCGATTTCAGCTAGAGGGAAAGCGATTGATTTGTGAGAAATGCTATTTATTTTCTTTATATTGCTATTATACGCTGGTGTAGTTGGTGCATATAAAGAGCGAAATCATAGGCAGAGCTTGAAAGTCTATACCCTGCCTAGTTTGGCTTAATGGCTTCTGATCCGTTGGATGAGCTTTTTACCAAATAAGGTAATAATCAGCCCAAACATGATGAGTATCAACCCAGCAAATTGTATGCTATTTATATGCTCATCAAGGAATAATGCACTGCTGCTTAGGCCGAATACGGGCACCAACAGAGAAAAAGGAGCAACCCGCCAAGCTTCATAGCGACCTAATAGAACACCCCACAAACCATAACCCACAAAAGTAGATAGATAAGCAAGGTAAATGATGGTGCCAAATACTGACCAATTAAAATCAGATAGGCCTTGTACAATGGCCTCTTCACCTTCAAATAGCCATGAGCTTATTAAGAAAGGGATAATAGGGATGAGAGCACTCCAACTGACCAAGGAGAGTGCACTGCATTTTTCCTCTTGCTGATTGTGCATAATCATCCTATTGGTGATATTACCACATGCCCATGAAAGCCCTGCGATTAGCGTAAAAGTTAATCCTAATAATGGAATATCATCCAAGCCACCGGCTGTTGCACCTTTAGCCAATATTGTTAGCCCAACGACGGCAATTAGCATTCCTATGAAATGGGTGGCTTGTAGAGATTCTTTTAAGATGACGGCACCTAAGAGTAAGGTGAAAAAGGCTTGGGATTGTAAAATAACGGATGTGACCCCAGCGGGCATACCTACACGAATGGCACAAAAGAGGAAAGCAAATTGACCAAAGCTAATCGTTAACCCATACAAGAGTAATAATTTGAAGGGGATCTTTGGGCGTTTAAAGAAAAAAATAGCGGGAAATGCCACGAATATAAAACGCAATGCCCCTAATAATAATGGTGGAAGCGCGGTAACGCCGAGCTTAATGATCACGAAGTTAACACCCCAAATGATAACCACACACAGGGCGAGTAATATATCTTTGAAGCTCATGCTACTCTCAATGGCTGTCGTAAGTGAAGCTTTCTACTCTACCTCTGGTTGTATAATTTCGCGATAGAAATTTTAATACAGTACAAATATGTAAATTTCTATTGTTGATTGCAGCTAATTTGTTATTTTTTATTACTTGAGTTGGGGAAATCGAGGATTTATAATGGTATTTCACTTCACGTTTTCAGGACGACCTGAATATGTACTCTAAACCGTTTGAAGCGCAGTAGAGCGACAATAGAAGCATATAAACCGATACAATCGGGTTTAGTCGACAATACTGTAAGCCAAATATGGATGAGTGCACACGTTAATTAAATAATGGGGACGACCCCGGTTACATTCGGGAGAAAAGCAATGGCTTGGATCATCCTCTTATTTGCCGGTTTATTAGAAGTTGTTTGGGCCGTTGGCCTAAAATACACTCACGGTTTTACACGTCTTACTCCAAGTATTATTACAATCGTCGCGATTATTGCGAGTATGGGGTTATTAGCTTATGCAATGCGTGATTTGCCCGCAGGAACCGCTTATGCAATATGGACAGGTATTGGCGCTGTTGGTACGGCCATTGTCGGGATTATTTTCTTGGGTGAATCAGCCAATATATTCCGCTTACTTAGCCTTGGGTTAATTATTATTGGTTTAATTGGCTTAAAAGTTTCAAGCTAAAATAAATATGCTCGTCAATACGGGGGCAAATAGGCGCCCGTATTGACGGGAGATGATAAAGTTTCAATCAGTGAAAATGTACCGAAAAATATAGACTAGAGGTTTGTGTTCTTTAGTACGTTGAAGATCCCAAATTCGCCGTTATATTTCCGAATCCTGTAGAAATAATTTCCCTGAGACATTTATTCATTAGTCAACATGCTCTTTTTCGGGTTAGGTGCTAGGTGTTTTCACTTGTGTGCTCATTAACACTGTCTCTTTATCAGGAAGCTGTGCTAGGTTTACTTACTTGGGTTCTCTTTTTTTATCAATAGCTTGATTGAAGTTAATCTCTTTATTTTGATTGCGAATATGCTCTTTGATTTCAATTTCTAGAATATTGAGATCCCCTGAGCGTATTTTATCTAATAGCACTTTGTGCTCATCAATAATTTCTTCCATAGGCTTGGTAAAGGTTGATATCCCAATGATAATGGTCAACTGCTTAGAGACGTTTTCCCATAATGCGGTTAGGGTATTGTTACCGCTTAATTGGCATAATGTTCGGTGGAAATTCACGTCACAAAGCGAGAATTCATAGCTATCCGCTAATTTTGCTGCTCGCGCCATTTGCACAATACACTGGTTTAACTGTTCGATAGATTGTGGATCTAAATGCTTATTTTTGGCGATAAAGGTTTTAATAGCCTGTCGTTCTAATAGAATTCTGACTTCGATCAGTTCATCCAGCCTCTCTTCTGAAACAGGGGCCATTCGAATGCCTTTAAATGGCTCATTAATCACGATCCCTTGGCTTTCTAATACTCTTAAGGCTTCTCTAACAGGAACACGGCTGACATTCATTTTTTCTGCAATTTCTTTTTCAACAATACGATCCCCTGGCAGGATAAATCCACGGGTTGCCGCCTCAACAATTTTATCTACCACATCATCAGTGAGTGTCCTTGCTTTGATTGGCTTCCAGTAATCTTCTTGCGAGGTGATTTTCTGCGATTGTTGCCCTTTTCCAACTGTCATGATGTTTAGCCTATTAAATTTGTTACTAATCAAAGAATTAATTGGTAGTTGATTGCGCCTTTAATGCATCAAAATTATCACATTGGCCAGCAATAAACCAATAAAAAACCCACTATTGCGATATTTTTTCGAGGGGGAGATAAACCCAGAATGGATCACATATTCAACAATTGAATATTGTATACAATCTTACAATGTTGTTAAATGCTTCAAATTCAGTTAAGCAAGAGAAGGAAAAGACATGAACAACATGCTTGAAGATATAAAAATTACTGAAATTGTTGCCGTGCCTTTATTTGGGGAGAGCCCAAAAGGGGGATGGTCCAATGAAATCAAACCAGAAGATTCGATCCACGCCATTATTGCGGTGCACACTGATGCTGGCATCACGGGGTACGGCAGCGTATTCACTGATGGTCGCTTAGTTGAAGCCGCCATCCCTGTACTAGCATCTTTATGTATTGGTGAAAGTGCATTACAGCCAGAAAGAGTGTCTGAAAAACTTAGACAAAATACATTTTGGATGGGGCGCGGGGGAACGTTAACACATACGATTAGCGGCATTGATATTGCATTGTGGGACATTTTAGGTAAAGCAACAGGACTCCCCGTAAGTACGTTACTTGGCGGTAATTATCGTTCCAAAGTACAGCCGTATTGCTCTTTACTCATGGAAGAACCAGAGACGATGTTCAACGTGATCTCTGATTATAAAAAGCTTGGCTTTAAAGCATTTAAAATTGGTTGGGGCCCATTTGGACGTAACAATGATGCCAAATTAGATAGAGCAATTGTTGAGGCAGCAAGGGATGCGGCAGGTTACGAATCACACTTGTTAGTTGATGCGGGCGCAAGTGATGCATATTGGCCAAATGGCTTGAAATGGGCAATCCAAACATCGCATATGTTAGCGGAATATCAAGTTGGTTGGTTTGAAGAAGCGTTACGTCCGGATGACCTTGAGGACTTTAAAGTGCTGCGTAAAGAAAGCCCAGTGCCGATTGCGGGTGGTGAAGTGTTAACCCGTCGTCAATCTTTCTTACCATGGCTCTCTCAGGGGGCATTCGATATTGTTCAACCTGACGTGACGAAAGTGGGCGGCATTTCAGAGCAACGTCGAATCGCATGGCTGGCTGATGAGTTTGGTGTTAAGTATGTTGGACACGGTTGGAATACCGCAATGGGGCTGGCGGCCGACTTACAAATGGCAGCAGCCTTCCCACAAGTGGATTTTGTCGAGTTTATCGGTGGTAGCCAATATATTGATGGCATTGTTAAAACACCATTTAAAGTGGATGAGCAAGGGTATTTAACGATCCCAAAATTACCGGGGCTTGGTATTGAGCTAGACATCGATAAATTAGCGAAATTCACAGTTAATCCAGAACGTTTGTTTAAGTAACTTCATATACATAAGCCAGATAGTGACAACACTATCTGGTTTCCTCTCCTTATTAAAAGGTATGGTTACGATGAAAAATAAGAACAAAGGTACAAAAATAAGGTTTTCGATAGCGATATTAATGACGCTTGCGATTGTTATTAATTACTTAGATAGAACTGTTATGTCTGCAGCAGCACCGACTATCTCAGAAGAACTGCAAATTTCGCCAGAGATGATGGGATGGATAATGTCGGCGTTTTTCTTGAGTTATGCATTATGCCAAATACCAGCGGGTTTTATTGCGGATAAATATGGTCAAAGAAAAACGTTGGCAGGGTCTGTGTTGTGGTGGTCATTAGCAACGGCTGCCACAGCATTAGCCAAAACACCACTGAGTTTTATTTCCACGCGAATTCTAATGGGAATGGGGGAAGCGGGGGCATATCCATGTAATAGTGGTATTGCGGCAAAATGGTTTCCAGATCGTGAACGCGGCAGAATAACGGCATTATTTGATAGTGGCTCTAAGTTTGGAACAGCGTTCGCAATGCCATTAGTGGTGTGGATCATTGCAAAATGGGGCTGGGAATCAGCATTTATTATTTGCGGCGCATTAGGGGTTCTCTGGGTTTTTGCATGGTTAAAGGTATATCACGATCCTGAACAACACCCAAAAATTAGTGCTGAAGAACTTGCTTATATTCGTGATGGGCAAATTAAAAAAGATGGTATTGATAATATCCAGCCGATGAAGTGGTATCAGTTGATCCGTTATCGCAATGTACAAGCTATGTGTATCGGCTTCTTTATGTTGGACTACGCCATTTATTTCTTTATTACTTGGTTCCCTGCTTATTTAATGATGGAACGAGGCATGAGTTTAGAAGAAATGGGATTTGCTGCCATGTTACCACCACTATGTGGGATCGCAGGTCAATGGCTGGGTGGTTGGACGACAGATTATCTGTATATTAAATATAATAATATCAACCTTGCTCGTAAATTACCGATTGTGGGCGGCATGCTGATTGCAACCAGTATCGCATTCTCGGGGTTAGTTGAATCTGTTACTTTAATGATGTTTTTACTGTGCTTATCTTATGCGGCACTCGCATTTGCAGCCTCAGCAATATGGTCTTTACCAGGAGATGTTGCACCACGAAATATGACGTCGGTCTTAGGTGGAATGCAAAGCGCTGTTTCTAACTGTGGCGGTATTTTAGGACCTATTGTGACTGGATATATTATTGCAGCAACCGGTTCGTTTATTTGGGCATTAATTGTATCTGGTATTGCTTGTGCAATAGGGGCATTGGTTTATTTAGTGATGTTAAGAAATATTAAGCCGATTACGCCTGATAATGAATCGTTAGAAAAATCAAATTAAACAGCTATATTATTTAAAGTTAAGGTCATAATGTTTATTTTCGATAAGGAAATAGAGGCAAAAAACATTGCCTCAGGTACGCGACGTAAGTTGTTCCCTGGCAGTGAAAATATGATGATAGCAAGATTATCTTTCACAGCCGGTACATCAGGTGACTTACACGCTCATCCACATGAACAAATGAGTTATATACTCAAAGGGAAATTTAGATATCAAGTGGGGCATGTGACTAAAGAAGTTGGAGAAGGCGATGTTGTTTATATTCCTTCAAATGAGAAACATCGCTGTGAATGTTTATCTAATGGTGAAATTTTAGATATATTCGTACCAATGAGAAAAGACTTTTTAGATAATTAAATCATTTTGCTAAATGATTAAAAATCTATTGATAAAATAGAGGGGATCTCAATGTCTAAAATTGGGATCCCCTCTCTATTTTTTAATAATTAAAATTGACCCATTAATTACATGATAAAAAACACAACCAGTAATAATCAAAGCAGTTTTATCATTGAGGGAAATACACTAACGTGATATCTCAGATATGTTATTTTTCTTCTTTATTGATTTTTCGCTGATTCAAGACAACAAGTCAAACATAAAAAAGTAAGCATAAAAATGGGGATAATCATAAACGGTGAATAAGGTGAATATTGTCTGGTAATCTTGCCGATAATAGATGTAGCAATTAACTTAACAGGAATGCGGCACCTTATTAATTAAATCTCTCAGTAGGTTGAGAAGGCTGTTACATCTGTTATCAATGAGACTCTGTAACAGGGAGCAAAAGAATAGGATGATGCTCTTATTTATTGGGCCATTTCCCGAGAATTGGTGAGAAAAATAATAGCCCAAGATGTTGAGTGCCAATAGGACACCCTAGTGTTGGGTTAAGCCGTTGCGTCGAACATATTGATTTACGCAATAGTGGATAATACAGGTATCGCCAAATCTAGTTTGGATAGCACCATGTAGGGTAATCATTCATGCCATAACAGATTTATTGAAATCGCTAGTTTTGATAAAGAAACGGTCATTACAGTAGCCAGAGAGCGGCTTAATAACGTGGAAATAGAAAGGGAGATGAGAGGCAGTATAATGAAAAATCCCTCATAGCGGTGAGGCATATGAGGGATCAGTAAAGCTGTTATAGAGCAATGACACCAATAATAGCGATCACGCTAATAATCGCCGCACCACCATAAAATACCCATTTTGATGCTGGGACATGCACTTTAAAGTCGTGCAGTGTGTGGTGAATACGGTGCATAGCACACCATACTGGTAGAATTATCATGAGCAGTAAGAAAATACGCCCGATAAAACTTTGGCAGAATGCGACAATACGCTCATAGCTTAGCATTTCAGGTGCAACACCTAATGGGATTAATATTCCCAAGAGAATGATGATAGCAGGTCCAACAATGGCACTCCACATACCACCGGCACCAAATAATCCCCAGAAAACCGGTTCATCGGAACGTTTAGGCGTTAGATTCATCAGATCCTCCGTTGATTAAAATAGCAGTGCGATCGCTAAAATCGCTGCCGTAACTAAGATCGTTAATGCCCAAAAACCTTTAACAATTGGCTCTTGTGACATTTTCTTATCACCAACGATAATACTGACGGCTTTTGGAGCTAGATTAAACCATGTTGTGGTATGAAGGAGCGTCGCAGCCAGTGTAATAATGTTGATAATAATGACGATTGGATTACTTAAAAATCCAACAAAGCTTGCCCAAGATTCTGGACCACCTTTTAATGCGAATACGCCGAATAACACTAAAAGGCTAAACCATAGCTGAAGAACGGAGGTACTTTCACGTACGATGTAAAAGCGGTAGAAACCTAACTTTTGCCACCAGTCGCCCTTCATTTCCCTTACATAGGGTTTACGTTTTGTAGTCATGACTTCAATTCTCCTTATCGTGGCTTCAGCATGGCGATAATAAAGTCTTGCGCGCTGGCTGCTTTCGCTTGCTGGATTGCAGCTGCTGGGTCAACATGCTTAGGACAGACTTCAGAGCAGTAGCCTACAAATGTACAGCTCCAGACACCATTATCACCGTTCAATAATGGCATGCGTTCTTTTGCTCCGTGGTCACGGTTATCTAAGTTGTAGCGCTCAGCCAAGGTAATTGCAGCAGGACCAACAAATTCAGGATTCAGGCCGAATTGTGGGCAAGCGGCATAGCACAAGCCACAGTTAATGCATCCAGAGAACTGATGGTATTTTGCCATCTGTGCCGGAGTCTGCTTATTCGGACCTTCTGAAGGCTTACGATCGTTACCAATGATATAAGGCTTGATAGCTTCTAAGCGCTCAATAAAGTGAGTCATATCAACCACCAGATCACGCTCGATCGGGAAGTTGCCTAGCGGTTCTACCTTCAACCCTTCAGGGTAGTCACGTAGGAAAGTTTTGCACGCTAGTTTGGGAACATTATCAACCATCATGCCGCAAGAACCACAAATCGCCATACGGCAAGACCAGCGATAAGACAGATCAGGCGCAAGGTTATCTTTGATATAACCTAAAGCATCCAGCAATGAGGTTTGCTCATCATAAGGGACATCATATGCCACTAAATGGGGCTCATTATCCGTTTCAGGATTGTAGCGCATGATCTCCATTTTTAAGTGTTTCATATCATCCATTAGCTTGCTCCTTGTTTGCCTTCTCTTGAGCTTCAGCTTCTGCACCATAAACACGTTTTGCTGGCTGAGATTTAGTAATCTTCACATCACTGTATTCAAGACGAGGTGCGCCTTCTGGGTTATAGAATGCCAATGTGTGTTTTAAGAAATTCACATCATCACGTTCAGTGCAGCCTTCGTCGAGACGTTGGTGTGCACCACGAGACTCTTTTCGATTGAGTGCGGAGTGTGCCATACATTCGGCAACATCTAAGCCAAATCCAAGCTCAATGGTATACAACAGATCGGTATTGAAAACGCTGCTATGGTCGGTAATTTCAACGTGTTTAAAGCGCTCTTTCAACTCTGCAATCTTATCAATGGTTTTTTGCATTAATTCAGGGGTACGGTAAATACCGCAGCCTTCTTCCATTGACATACCCATTTCATCACGGATTTTCGCCCAACTTTCTTTACCTTTTTGGTTGAGAAGTTTGTTCAGATTATCTTCGATATCACGAGTACGTGCTTCAATAGCATTTGCATTCGCTGGGGTTGCTTCTGCTGCATGTTTTGCGGCTTGCTCACCCGCTAAGCGACCGAATACAACAAGCTCAGCTAATGAGTTAGAGCCTAAACGGTTTGCACCGTGGAGACCGACAGAAGAACATTCGCCAACAGCAAATAAGCCTTTGATGCGAGTTTCACAGTTTTGATCTGTTTCGATCCCCCCCATCGTATAGTGAGCGGTCGGACGAACAGGAATTGGATCAGTGACTGGGTCAACACCGACATAAGCTTTTGCTAGTTCGCAAATGAAAGGTAGGCGTTCATGTAGTTTTTCTGCACCAAGATGACGTAAATCTAGATAGACAACATCACCACGATGGGTACTAATTGTGCGGCCAGCACGCCATTCATGCCAGAACGCTTGTGAAACTTTGTCACGAGGACCGAGTTCCATATATTTGTTTTCAGGTTTACCGAGTGGCGTTTCGGGGCCCATTCCGTAATCCTGTAGATAGCGATAGCCATCTTTATTGACAAGAATACCGCCTTCGCCGCGGCAACCTTCTGTCATTAAGATACCAGAACCAGGTAGGCCAGTTGGGTGATATTGAACAAACTCCATATCACGCAGTGGTACGCCATGTCGGAAAGCCATGCCCATACCATCACCAGTTACAATACCACCATTAGTATTATAGCGGTAAACACGTCCAGCACCGCCAGTTGCCATGACGATAGAATTGGCACGGATTTGAACCTTTGTGCCTTCCATCATGTTGAGTGCGACAAGACCGCGAACTTGGCCTTCATCGACGATGATATCTAGGACAAAATGTTCGTCAAAGCGTTGAATTTGAGGATATTTTAATGAGGTTTGGAAGAGGGTATGGAGCATATGGAAGCCAGTTTTATCGGCTGCAAACCATGTACGTTCAATTTTCATACCGCCAAAACGACGGACGTTAACTGAACCATCTGGTTTACGGCTCCATGGACAGCCCCATAGTTCCAGTTGAGTCATTTCTGTTGGGCAGTGTTCGACGAAATATTCGACGACATCTTGCTCACACAGCCAGTCTCCACCAGCAACCGTATCATTAAAATGATAGTCATAGGAGTCATGGGCCTGAGTTACTGCGGCTGATCCCCCCTCGGCAGCCACGGTATGGCTACGCATAGGGTAAACTTTTGAGATCAGAGCAATCTTGATGTTGGGATTTGCTTCTGCGGCAGCAATCGCTGCACGTAAGCCTGCGCCCCCGGCCCCGATAATCGCTAGATCGGCATTGAAGGTTTGCACTGCGCTTCTCCATTGTTCAAGTGTAAATTGATAAATTCTTTTAAATACTTTTGATACTTAGCTATCTGCTTGTCAGTGCCACGTAATGTGATACTGCAAAAACTCTCTTTTTTAATAGTAAATAATATAATAGCTAATAATGACTTATCATGCTTTGAATTATAGCGAATAGTCCTCATGATAAATTTGATATAGAGGGGGGTTTTAGGTGATTTAGCCTATAAAGTGTGATCTATGCCAAGTTTTTATTAATTGTTTTTTCATACGTGGCATTTTAAGTATGGTGATGAGTAAAAAAAACATAAATTCAAATGATTACCATCATCTTTAGCAAAATGGATGGAGGGGAAATCTATTTGTACGATTGGGAATCGACTGGCTTAAAGAGAATAATAACAAAAATGTTGTTAGCTTGTATTTTTTGTCCTAAAGATTTACACAAAAATTAAATACAGTATGTTTGTGCTGTTATTTCTGACGTTTCCTTTCACGAAATAATAACCTATTTGTTTATTAATAATGAATGTCATTTATAACATCAGGTTAACATCATATTAGAAATAATCATGATTGCTTTCTCAAGTTGACTTAAGGATTAATGGTATAAAAACGTTTTTTTGCTTAATCGATTGAAGCCGAGGATAATCACGCATTATTTCGCTCACCTTGCTATATTTTTGTTTGTCTACAGCGATTATTACGGCAGCTTATACATCAATTACATTTGATTAGTGCGAATGGATTGTTTGTCAGGCAAGAGGTGAGTAAACTGCACGACTGTGTTTATTTTGGAGTTATATTAATGAGTGAAGTAGCGGACTGGCAGCCAAGCGCACCCATCGCTAACCTACTACAGCGAGCAAAAATCATCGCTGAAATTAGACGTTTTTTTACAGAGCGCTGTGTGCTTGAGGTTGAAACTCCTGCCATGAGTCAGGCGACCATCACAGATATTCACCTTGTACCTTTTAATACCCGCTTTGTGGGGCCCGGTGCAGCACAAGGGATCGATCTCTATTTGATGACCAGCCCCGAATACCACATGAAACGTTTATTGGCAGCGGGCAGTGGACCAATCTACCAACTCTGTCGTAGTTTTCGTAATGAGGAAGCAGGGAGACACCACAACCCTGAGTTCACGATGCTTGAATGGTATCGTCCACATTATGATATGTACCGTTTAATTAATGAAGTGGATGACTTGCTTCAACAGGTGCTGGATTGTGAAAGTGCTGAATTACTTTCTTATCAACAAGCCTTTTTACGTCATTTAGATATCGACCCTCTCTCGGCAGAAAAAAGCGAGTTAAAAGAAGTCGCTGCTCGGTTGGATTTGAGTAATGTCGCTGAGCACGAAGAAGATAAAGATACACTGTTGCAACTGTTATTTACGATGGGCGTAGAGCCTCATATCGGTAAAGAAAAACCAGTTGTGGTGTATCATTTTCCTGCAACTCAAGCATCTTTAGCAGAAATTAGTACTGAAGATCATCGTGTTGCGGAACGTTTTGAAGTTTATTTTAAAGGTATGGAATTGGCGAATGGCTTTCGTGAATTAACCGACGCGAAAGAGCAACGCCAGCGTTTTGAGCAAGATAACCGTCGACGTGCAGCCTTGGGGTTGCCTGTTCATCCAATTGATGAGCATTTGCTTGCTGCGCTAACCCATGGCTTACCTGAGTGCTCTGGTGTGGCTCTTGGCGTCGATCGTTTGATTATGATAGCGTTAAAGGCTGAAAAGATCAGTGATGTGATTGCTTTCCCTGTCACAATTGCTTAACAGTGTAGATTGCAGCCAAAGGGCTGCAATCTGCTTTTTAGTGATTATGGATGCTGTTTCTGTTTTTGGAGAAACTGTACACCTAAGTCAGGGAAATCAGTGAATGCACCATCTACGTCAGCTTGATTGTAGATAATATCAAAGAGTTGTTGTCCATCCTTAGCGTATTTTGGCAATTTATCGACCCGGATAGTATAAGGGTGTACCGCCATATTATTGGCATGGGCATCTTTTACCATACCCGTTAGCTTAATATTGTTAGGTGTTGAATCTTCACTAACCAACATATGGTAGTCAGGACCAATACCATCTGCATATTTAGCGACTTCCTTCATTGAGCCGGGTTTAAACATCCAATCATAACTATAGTTAACCCAAGTTCCATCTGGTTTCTGTTCTTGTGTTTCGTTCCAGTCAGTGTAGGCAATCAGCTGGATAAGTTTTAAATTCATCCCCATTTCAGGCATTAAGGTGTTCTTAATACGCTTGAGTTCATTTGCATCAAAGCATTGCAGGTAAACATTCGAGTTTTTATCGGTATAACCATACTGTTTTAAGACTTCGAGTGTTTTTTTCGTAATATCTTTGCCTTCTTGCTGGTGGAACCAAGGGGCTTTAATTTCAGGGTAGATACCAATATTTTTCCCTGTCGATTTATTCAGACCTTGAACAAATTCGATTTCTTCTTGGAAGGTATGGATCCGAAAATCAGATTTGCCCATGGGGAAGCGGTTAGGATAGCTCTGAACCTTCTTGCCATCGACAATATTAAACCCTTCAGTGAACTTTAATGATTTGATTTCATCAAGAGTAAAGTCGATAGCATAATAGCGGCCGTCTTGACGTGCTCGATTAGGAAAACGCTCAGCGACGTCTGTCACGCGATCAAGGTAATGGTCATGAAGTACCACTAACTCATTGTCTTTAGTCATGACTAAATCTTGTTCAAGAAAGTCAGCGCCTTGCGCATAAGCCATCGCTTTTGCTGGTAATGTATGTTCTGGTAGATAACCACTGGCACCACGGTGTGCGATCACGACTTTCTCGGCGGCTTGTGCCACCGCTGAAGCTGACATCACTAAAACCATACTTGCCACCAATGTTTTTAATGGGAAGTGCATGATTGTATCTCCTTGTCACTTTTTTGGTAAAAAAAGGGCTATATCGTTTTTTGATATAGCCCAGAGCTTAGTGCGTTAACGTGAATCTTTAATGAAGTGTTAGTTCATTTTCGCTAATTCACGTTTGTGTTTAGATTCGCTAATCATCACAATAAAGAGTAAAACTACAGCGAGTGCAGAGCCACCGATCATGACGGCAAAGCCACCGTTCCAACCGAAGGTATCAACAGTATATCCGATAATAATGCTTGCTAGAGCAGAGCCTCCAAGGTAACCAAACAATCCAGTAAAGCCAGCCGCAGTCCCCGCTGCTTTTTTTGGTGCCAGTTCAAGAGCATGCAGGCCAATCAACATAACAGGGCCGTAGATTAAGAAACCGATAATTATCATACAAGCCATATCAACGTTTGGATTACCGGCTGGGTTCAACCAGAATACAATCGTAGCAATTGTAACTAAGAGCATGAAGAAGACGCCTGTTGCTCCGCGGTTACCGCGGAAGACTTTATCAGACATCCAACCACACAGTAATGTTCCTGGAATTCCTGCATATTCATATAAGAAGTAAGCCCAAGAAAATTCTTTTATGTTGAAATGCTTAGCTTCTTGTAGATAGCTTGGTGACCAATCCAAAATTCCATAGCGTAGTAAGTATACAAATACGTTCGCAATAGCAATCATCCATAACAGTTTGTTTGGGAAAACATACTTCATGAAAATTTCTTTTGCTGTTAGTTCTTGCTCATCAGATGCTTTATAATCTGTAGGGTAGTCATTTTTGTATTCTTCGATTGGGGGAAGACCGCAAGATTGTGGGGTATCACGCATGAGTGCGAATGCTATTAGTGCAACGATGATGGCAGCGAAAGCTGGCATATAGAATGCCGCTTTCCAGTCATTAAACCATGCCATACCTAACATAAATAGCAACGCTGGAATGCCGCCTCCAACATTATGCGCACAGTTCCAAACTGAAACGATACCACCTCGTTCTTTTTGTGACCACCAGTGCACCATAGTACGACCGCAAGGTGGCCATCCCATACCTTGGAACCAGCCACATATAAATAGCAGCCCAAACATGATCCAAACACCAGAAGTTGCCCATGGTACAAAGCCCATAATCAGCATTACGGAAGCGGCTAGTATCAAACCTGCTGGCAAAAAGTAACGAGGGTTTGCACGGTCAGAAAATGACCCCATGATAAATTTAGAAATACCATAGGCAAATGAAATTCCCGATAAGGCAAAACCTAGCTCACCTTTTGTGAAACCTTGTTCGGTTAAGGCAGGAATAGCAAGGGCAAAATTTTTTCTTACCAAATAATAGGCAGCATAACCCAAAAAGATCCCGATAAAGATTTGCCAGCGTAGTCGGCGATAGACTGGATCTATCTTTTCTGCTGGCAACCTCGATATATGAGGTGCTGGCTTAAAAATGCTTAACATATAGCCTCCGATGGCTTATTAATCGTTATTTACTCTTATCTCTTATATTTTCTATATAAAAGACTGTGAGTGTTTATTCTTGATAGAGTGATAAAAACGAAAGTATTCGAATTTAATTTCGAGCAATTTCTTTCATAAGTGCTCTTATGATAGTCATAAAAAAACATTCTATCTGTAATCTACTGCACAAATATCTGTTTTATTTATGGGAGGCATAGTTAAAGTCATTTAAGGAGGAAAAGAAACCATAACAGATGAAATTATTGTGATTAACATCACGAATTTTGTCTTTTTATCGCTAATTTTGGTTTGATTGCTTTCGTTTTTGTTCCTTATCAAACATCAAGCACGTTTCTTGTCTATATTTAGTTATAGATTATAAAAATAGACCATACTAAAAGTAATGTTGATTAATGTGAGGAATGCGACATGAATGGCTCATCTGTGACTGAAACGGATGTCATCATTATCGGTGGTGGCGCAACAGGTGCAGGTGTTGCTCGTGATTGCGCCCGCCGAGGATTGAAAGCAGTTTTACTCGAAAGGCATGATATTGCAACAGGCGCAACAGGACGCAACCACGGCTTGCTACATAGTGGTGCTCGCTATGCTGTCACGGACGGGGAATCAGCAAGAGAGTGTATTGAAGAAAACAAGATACTAAAACGTATTGCACATCATTGTATTGAGAAAACTGACGGTTTATTTATTACGTTGCCTGAAGATTCTCTCGAATACCAACAGCAATTTATTCAAGCTTGCCAAGCGGTAGGTATTGATGCTCATGCTCTCGACCCCGCAGAAGCGATCCGCCTTGAGCCGTCAGTCAATCCCCAATTGATCGGTGCTGTGAGAGTGCCTGATGGTACTGTTGATCCTTTTCGTTTAACCGCAGCTAATATGCTGGATGCTCGCGAACATGGTGCGAAAGTGCTCACTTATCATGAAGTCATCGGACTAATTCGAGAAGGTGATAAAGTACGCGGTGTAACAGTTTACGATCATCAAGCTAAACAACAATATGATATTTATGCTGAAATTGTGGTTAATGCTGGGGGGATTTGGGGACAAAAAATTGCGGAATACGCAGATCTGAAAATCAAAATGTTCCCTGCAAAAGGTGCGCTTCTGATCTTAGGCCACCGATTAAATAACATGGTTATTAACCGCTGCCGCAAGCCTGCTGATGCGGATATTTTGGTACCTGGAGATACGATTTCACTGATCGGCACAACATCGACACACATCGAATATGATCAAATTGATAATATGTATGTGACACCGGAAGAGGTCGATATTTTGATCCGCGAAGGTTCAATGCTCTCACCCGCATTAGCGAAAACACGCATATTGCGCGCTTATGCGGGGGTTAGGCCACTAGTTGCCAGCGATGATGATCCTTCTGGACGTAATGTGAGTCGCGGTATTGTGTTGTTGGACCATGCGAAACGCGATGGCCTTGAAAACTTTATCACAATTACTGGTGGTAAATTAATGACTTATCGCCTCATGGCAGAATGGGCAACAGATAAAGTGTGTGAAAAATTAGGGCATACCGCCAAATGCACTACAGCAGATGCCCCTTTACCAGGGTCGCAACATAGTGCTGAAGAGGCACTGCGTAACGTTATTTCAATTCCTGCCCCCATTCGTGGTTCTGCAGTCTATCGTCATGGTGACCGTGCTACCGCGATATTAACTACCGATAGACTAGATAAGAGCCTTGTTTGTGAATGTGAAGCGGTTACCGCAGGTGAAGTACGTTATGCTGTTAACTCATTAACAGTTAATAACTTACTTGATTTACGGCGTCGGACTCGCGTTGGCATGGGAACATGCCAAGGTGAGTTATGTGCTTGCCGAGCCGCTGGGTTATTAAACTGTTTTAATGTGACAACACCACATGAAACCGAACAGCAGCTAGGACATTTTTTGAATGAGCGTTGGAAAGGCGTAAGACCTATCGCTTGGGGGGATGCATTGCGAGAAAGTGAATTTACTAGTTGGGTTTACCATGGCTTATGTGGCATGAATGAAAGTACCTTAGATAAGGTTTCTAACGAGGAGGCTGACCATGAAATATGATGCAGTCGTGATGGGCGGGGGGCTCGCTGGGCTTATCTGTGGTATTCGCTTAACTCAATCAGGTTTATCTTGTGCTATTGTGAGCGCAGGGCAAAATGCGTTGCACTTTTCATCTGGCTCTTTGGATTTATTAACGCATTTACCCGATGGCCAAAGCGTAGAAAAACCATTAGATGCCCTAGATAAACTGAGTGAGCAGGCGCCAGAACACCCGTATAGCCGGCTTGGTAAACTTTCGGTGATTAAACTCACTCATCTTGCAGAGACACTATTACAGCAAAGTGGTGTGAAACTTAAAGGTTCTAGCGATGAAAATCATTATCGCATAACGCCATTGGGTCATAAGCGCCTAACATGGTTGAGTCCTGAGTTTGTGCCTACAGTTAACCTCCATAAAAAAATGGATATGGGAAAAATAGCGGTTGTTGGTATTGAAGGTTTTTTAGATTTTCAGCCGCAAATGGTGTCTGATGAGTTGCAAAGAGAGGGAGTCAGTGCGAGTGCTTATTATGTTCATTTGCCGCTCCTTGATAGACTTAGAGAAAACCCCAGCGAATTTAGAGCTATCAATGTGGCACGTTGGTTAGATAGGCCTGAAAACATGGCGCAAATAGTGGCTGAAATAGCACCACTAGTCGTTGATTCTGATACTATTTTTATGCCAGCGTGTATCGGATTAGATAGTGAAGAGCCTTTGCTTGAGCTACAAAAGCAGCTTGGTAAACCCATCTACTTGTTGCCTACATTACCCCCTTCATTACTGGGGATCCGATTGCATGAGATGCTGTTACGTCAATTTCGCCGTCAAGGTGGGATCATCATGCCGGGTGATAAGGTGACTTCAGTGAATTGTATTGGGTCACGCATAGAATCAGTGAATACACGTAATCATGGTGATATTTCACTCAAGGCTTCTCAGTTTGTCTTAGCCACCGGCAGTTTTTTTAATAATGGGCTTGTTGCTGAGTTCGATCGTATTTATGAGCCATTAATGAACCTTGATTTATGCCATATTCCTCAGCGTGCACAGTGGACCAATAAAGCATTTTTTGCTTCACAGCCATATATGACGTTTGGTGTTCAAACAGATGAGCATCTACGGGCACAAAAAGAGGGGCAAACTTTCGAAAATCTCTATGTGGCAGGCGCGGTTTTAGGCGGTTTTGACCCTTTAACTGAAGGTTGTGGTGCGGGAGTTTCATTGATAAGTGGCTTACATGCAGCAAATGAAATTGTGGGCTATTTTGAACGACAAAGAGCCATGCAGGCGGAGGTGGCGCAATGAGTATTCAGGATGCAAGCTTTGAAAGTTGTATTAAATGTACTGTTTGTACGACCTATTGCCCTGTAGCGAAAGTTAATCCGTTATATCCTGGGCCAAAACAAGCGGGTCCTGATGGTGAGCGTTTACGTTTAAAAGACCCAATGTTATATGATGAGGCATTGAAATATTGCACTAACTGTAAACGTTGTGAAGTTGCATGCCCATCGGATGTTAAAATAGGCGATATTATTGCTCGTGCTCGTAATACATACAGCCAACAAAAGCCGAAATTACGTGATGCAATACTCAGTCATACCGATTTAATGGGATCACTATCGACACCTTTTGCTCCAGTGGTAAATACCATCACGGGGCTAAAACCAGTTCGTCAAATTCTCGATAAAGCTTTAAAAATTGACCATCGTCGGGAGTTGCCTAAATATTCCTTTGGAACATTTAGACGTTGGTATGCAAAACAAGCGGCGGAACAACAAAAATTTGCAGAGCAAGTTGCCTTTTTCCATGGTTGCTATGTCAATTATAACCATCCACAGCTCGGTAAAGACTTAATTAAAGTGTTTAATGGAATGGGAATTGGCGTTCAACTATTAAAACGCGAAAAATGTTGTGGTGTGGCGTTAATTGCGAATGGCTTTATGAAACAAGCTAAGCGGCAAGCAAATGTTAATTTAGAATCGCTACAAGAAACCATCCTTGAGAAACATATTCCGGTTGTTGCAACGTCATCGACGTGTACTTTTACACTCCGTGATGAGTATACACATGTTTTAGATGTCGATACCTCACAAATGCGCGATAACATTGAATTAGCAACACGTTATATCTATCGCTTATTAGAGCAAGGCAGAGAGCTTAAACTCAAGCATACACCTCTGAAAGTGGCTTATCATACGCCTTGTCATATGGAAAAAATGGGTTGGACATCATACACATTGGAGTTGATTAAGCGTGTACCTGGCGTTGAATTGATCGTACTCGATTCTCAATGTTGTGGTATTGCAGGAACATACGGCTTTAAAAAAGAAAACTATGAATTTTCTCAAGGGATTGGCGCAGGGTTATTTCGCCAAATTGAAGACAGTGGGGTTGATATGGTGATTACAGATTGCGAAACCTGTAAATGGCAGATAGAGATGTCGACCAGTAAAAAATGTGAACACCCGATAAGCCTGTTAGCCAAAGCATTATAATAAAAATAATGAGCTGTTTAGTTAACCCGTTAGGGAGAAAGGAGCCCACCTTTCTCCCTTTTTTGTAATAGTACTGCCATATTCTATCATGTCGTAGTAACCTTATGATTCAATGTATAATGATAGGTTTGACATGTTAGACACGGATCCCTCCTTTAGACTTAGAAAATTGACGCGAGAAGATAAGGACTTCTTTTTTCAACTGTATACGAACCTCGATGTTTTACGTTTTATTTCTAACCCAAAAACAGAAAAAGAAATTCTTGCCGCGTTTGAAAGTCGATTAATCGAATGGAATTTACATTCTGAACATTGGCTATGTTTAGTGATTGAAGATATTGAAACTCACCGGCCTATGGGATTGATTGGCTTTTGTTTATCATTAGTAAATCAACAGCGAGTTGGTGAAATTGGTTATTTGATTGACCCTACTTTTTCAGGTAAGGGCATTGCGACGTCGGCTCTGAAAATGCTGTTATCATCCCCTGATTATGCACAAATTCGCACATTTATAGCAGTAGTGACCGAAGGTAATATTGCTTCTGAAAAAGTGTTGGTTAAAAACGGATTTTCTAAACAAAAAGTGATTACTGCAAACTATGAGATTAATGGTTTTGTGTATGATGATATTTGTTATGAATTAAATCGATAAAACATCACGCTGGTGGTGAGTAAACTATACCAGCGTGATGGAGAGTTAAAGTGATTTCTGTAAAGTTTCCAGCAGTAGCAACACTGATGTTCCACCAGGATCTGCATGGCCTATACTGCGTTCACCTAAATAACTGGCTCGGCCTTTTCGTGCTTGCATAGGGATTGTTGATGCCACACCTTGTTTTGCTGCTTCTACAGCCGCACTTATTGCTTCATTTAAGGTTTGTGAAGTCGCTTTTTCAAGTGATTCACAAACAGGCCACCAAACATCGCACATGGTTTTATCATTAGGTTCGGCTTTGCTTCGTGATACAACACCTTCCGTTCCTGCTTTGAACAGCTCAGCTAAATCAGCAATGCTTAAATTTTCTTTACCCGCAGCACTTTGCGAAGCTTTAATAAAAAATGTGCCGAAGAGTGGACCACTTGCGCCACCGACACTAGATAAGAGTGTCATTCCGGTGGTTTTCAGTAAGGTAGCAATATCTTTGTCTTCAACAGAAGGTAATTTTTCGGCTACTTTCTGAAAACCACGATGCATGTTGAGTCCATGGTCGCCATCACCAATAGCGGTGTCTAGCTCGGTAAGCCGATCTTGTTCATCAGCAAAAGTTTGTGAACACTGTATCAACCAATGATAAATTTGCTGTTGTGTTAAGTTCATGATGTTTTGGCTCCATTTTTACTGCTTAATTTATTGGTTATGGGGAGTAGAAGTTTTGTGTTATCAACACTTCCAACGTAAAGCCGGGGTATTGACTGGTTCATCCCATAACATTAAGTCTTCATCATCCACTTTTAGTAGCGTAATTGAGATGCCTTGCATATCAAGTGCGGTGCAATAGGAGCCGACAAGGCTACGTTCAATAGTCAAACCAAAATCGTGACAACAAGTTTGTAGTCGGTGGTACACAGCGTACAACTCAGATAATGGTGTGGCGCCAAGGTTATTAACTAATGCAATTACGCGATCGCCTTTTTTCAGAGGGTGTTTAGTGTGTTTATGCTCTTGCCAGCAGCCATTTTCACGATCCCATTGGCGGATTATGCGTTCGTAGTGACCGTTTTCGAGCAAAGTTTCAAACATTTGATCGACAGTATCGTCTAAATTAGTAAATTTGCGCCGTTCAATGCCGGGCTCTCCGTGGATCCCCACGCCAAATTCCATTTCGTTATCCGGAAGTTCAAATGAGCGTTTTCCTGCCGCGGGTACGGTACAGGCTTGTAAGGCAACACCTAAACTATAACCATGATTATTGATCTTGTGGCCTAGTTCCACTAATTGCTCAAGAGAATATCCTTTGGTCGCTGCCGCGCCGAGTATTTTTTCCATCAAAACGGTATTAGCGACACCTCGGCGTCCTGCTGTGTATAAACTATCTTTTACTGCGACATCATCATCAACTAATACGGTAGAGATTTTGATCCCTGCATCGTGTAAGAGTTCAGCGGCCGTTTCAAAATTTAGGACGTCACCAGTGTAGTTTTTTATGATCATTAATACACCTTCGCCGCTATCGATGGCCATTGCACATTCCATCATTTGGTCTGGTGTCGGGGATGTAAACATCTCTCCTGGGCATGCCCCATCTAACATTCCTTGACCAATATATCCGCTATGCATCGGCTCATGACCGCTACCCCCACCGGAAAGTAGTCCAACTTTGTCTTTGATAGGTGTATTACTATGAACGAGGTAGGTTGGGTCAACATTCAAACGTAATTCAGGATGAGCAGCAATAAGCCCTTGATTGACTTCACTTATAATATCTTCAACACGGTTAATCAGTTTTTTCATCTTATAAACTCCAAAAGATAGAGAGTGATGGTTATTTCTGTTCGTTTGTGTTCTTTTTTGGTTGAATTAAAACGGAATTGGCGCGGTTCGTTTCGATTGTGCAACCAGACTATCACGGCTGTGAGATTATTGATGAATAAAACCAATAAAATGAGAGTTAGATCGGTAATTTTTCAGAGGTGAGCGAAAGGGAGTACTATTTCCCCTTCGCAGTTGCACTAATGTTGATTGGCGAGTTTTTGCTCGGCAGTTTTGGCAAAAAATGTCTTCAAAATAAAATTGAGTAAAACACCATAAGCAGGTAAGAAAAATAGCATACAAATAAATAGCTTAAAGGTATAGTCAACTAAGGCAATCTCTACCCAATTCGCAGCCATAAAAGGATCACTGCTTTGATAAAATGCAATAAAGAAAAAGGCAATGGTATCAATTAAATTACCGAAGAACATGGCGCAGGCGGGGGCAACGTACCAACGTTTATTTTGACGTAATCGGTTGAACACACTGACGTCCATTATTTGCCCAAGAACATAAGCCATAAAGCTAGCAGCGGCAATTCGAGCCACAAATAAGTTAAATGTATTTAATGCTGCTACTCCTTGCCATTCACCTTGAAAAAATAGAGCTGATATAACATAGGAAATGAGTAGAGCAGGCAACATGACCGCAGTGATGATCCGACGTGCAAGTGGTGCACCATAAATACGTACAGTAAGATCAGTTGCTAAGAAAATAAATGGAAAGGTAAACGCTCCCCATGTGGTGTGAAAACCGAAAATATTAATCGGCAACTGTACAAGGTAGTTACTAGAGGTAATAATTAAAATATGAAATAAAGACAGCCAAATTAATGCACTGGCTTTTTGCTGTGCTGTGAATGAAAACATATTGTACCTTTTTAAGTAGCAATGGGGTGAGGGAACCCATAAAAAAACTTTCCCGACATTGGGAAGTGCGCATAATACGCTTGTTGCGCAACAAAAGCAAAACTGTTACGTCAGAGAGGATAATTTTATTATATAATTAGAGCATCTTTTATTTTTTAGAAGCGTAGTTATGTCTGATTTATTTTTAAATGCCACTAAAACTCTTGATACACTTGGTTTGCGTTGCCCTGAGCCAGTTATGCTAGTTCGTAAAACTGTTCGAGGAATGAATGCTGGCGATACTTTACTCATCATTGCAGATGATCCTGCAACTACACGTGATATCCCCGGTTTTTGCCGTTTTATGGAGCATGAATTGCTGGCAGTTGAAACGGAACAAACCCCATACCGTTATTTGTTACGTAAAAAAACGGAAGGCCTGTAAGCCTTTTTTAGTTAAATAGGCTGCTTGCGTGCGGTGAGCTTAAAGGCTATCGCACGAATATGGCATTATTACTGGTAAGTACCCTTATCCTCTTGAATGATAAGTTGTAACTCCTCATAGCTAAAATTTAGGCTCTTCATCACAAGTTCGAAGCTTGCACCATTTTTTAGGAGTGAAAGTGCATTTTCATGCCTGGCTTTTTGCATGCCTTCTATCTTGCCTTCTATCTTACCTTCTATCTTACCTTCAATCTTACCTTCTAGTTTGGCTTTATCTTTTAAACGTTGAGCGATATTCATAGCAACACCTTGATGGTTTTCGATTTGTTCAATTAACTGTTGAATTATTTGTTCAAAATACTGAGATGAATCTAACGTAGTGAGCAGATAATTAATAATAATGCTGGTATCTTGCTCACTATTATAGTGCCTATTTAATGCTTGGGCGAGCAGACTAGTCACTTGCTGATATTCGTCACGTAGATTTTTATGCTTCAATGCAAGTTCCATTACTGCAATCTTTCGATGATTAACTAACTCATTGTCATCAATAACAGTGATATCCACTAATGGAAATGGATTAAAGTACAGTTCATCAGCGAGTTCGGGCCAAGAAAAACAGTGAGTCCATGTTTTCAAATAGGGATAGGGGGAGCTATCTCCATGGTAAAATAAAATAGGTACTACGAGTGGTAAACTTTTATGGCCTTGCTGAAGGTGTTGATTCATTGCCAAAAATGAATAATGCATTAAGCGCCAACTCATTAATTTATCAGGTGTTGATTGATGTTCAATAAGGAGGTAAAGATAGCCATCACCAACTTCTGTTTGTACAGTATAAAGAACATCAGATAATCGAGAGCGCAGTTTTTTATCGATAAAAGAAGAGTTAGTAAGTGCTAATGTATTAAAGTCACATAAAGACCGAATATGTTCTGGCAAATGAATGTCGAAAAAATCGCGAGCATTATCTATTTGGGTTAAAAAACCTTTAAAAGCGGCATCATGTGGTGTTGTAGGGGCTTTTTGTATCATACTCGCCTTCATCAATGTCCTTATGTTACGAAGATATTAGCGAATATAGAGATAAAATAGAAAAAAGTTACTCCTAATTTAACGTGAAAAAATAATTTATTTTTTATAAGCGACATCTCATTACTTGTTGTATTTAAAGTCTTTATTACTATTTAATGAAAATTAAAATGTAAGAAATGATAGTTTACTAGATAATAATGATTAAACGTTCTATTTATAACAAAGAAGCGCCGTTATGGCGCTTCTTTAATAATACAATAAATATTATTTTTTAATTTGTGGTAGTTTTACTTTTAGTAAACGTACCGCATTTGCTGTCACTAAAGCTGTTGCTCCTGAGTCAGCAAGAACAGCGACCCAAAGCCCTGTTATTCCCAGTAGGCTGGTAACTAGGAAGATTGCCTTTAACCCTAAGGCTATTGTGATATTTTCACGAATAATCTTACGAGTGGACTGTGATAAAGCAATCACTTCAGGTAATCCAGTTAAACGGTTATGAGTCAAGGCAGCATCGGCAGTTTCCAAAGCAACATCCGTTCCACTACCCATTGCTACACCAATACTTGATGCTTTCATGGCTGGGGCATCGTTAATACCATCGCCGACCATCATAGTGCTATGGTTACGGTTTAATTCCATCACAGCAGTGACTTTATCTTCAGGCAGTAAACCTGCACGGTATTCCATACCTAGTTGACCAGCTATAGCTGCGGCTGCGCGAGGATTGTCGCCTGTTAGCATCACCGCATTAACATTCAAAGCCCTTAACATACTCATGGCATCTATCGCATCGCTTCGTAATGTATCTTGCAGCGCGATTAAGCCGATGACTCGGTTATTTTCCAGTGTGATAACGACTGTTTTGCCTTCCGCCTCTAGTAATTCAACTCGATTTTGCCAAATCCCATCAAGTGGGCTATCCAAACGGCTTGGGGCGCTCACTAACACATGTTTACCATTAAGATAACCTTCAACCCCTTTCCCTGCGAGAGCCTTACGATTTTCGGCTTCAACGACGTTAATTGATAAGGCTTCTGCCTTATTTATAACGGCTTTTGCTAAAGGATGATGAGAGCCTGCCTCAACAGATGCAGTGATTTGTACTAGTTCATTTTCAGTTATACCGTCGACAGGAACCAAATCAGTAACATGAGGTTTACCTTCCGTCAACGTTCCTGTTTTATCTAGTGCAATAGTGGTGACTGAACCTAACTGTTCGAGCGCTGCACCGCCTTTAATTAATGCACCACGACGTGTGGCGGCTGCTAACGCAGAGGTGATTGCCGCAGGTGTAGAAATCACTAAAGCACATGGACAACCAATCAGCAGCAAGGTTAAGCCTCTGTAGATCCACGTTTCCCATGGTGCGCCAAAGAATACGGGAGGGATCACCACGACTAATGCTGAAAATAGCATGATCAGTGGAGTATAGATACGACTAAAGCGGTCGATAAAACGTTCAATTGGTGCTCGACGTTCTTCAGCTTCCTCAATCAATTGCAAAATACGGTCAATCGCGTTTTGCCCTTGCTCTGAAACCACTTTCATCTGTACTGTGCGATCGACAGATAAGCAGCCTGCCGCTACTTTTTCGCCAACATTACGTTCGACGGGAACAGATTCACCCGTGAGTGAGCTTTCATCAAAGCTGGCGAAGCCGGAGATCAATTCCGCGTCAGTTGGTAAGCGACCACCGGGTGCAATTTCAATGATATCACCTGGGCGTAGCTGTGAGACAGGAACTGTGGTTTTCTGACCATTTTTAATTAATAAAGCTTCTTCTGGTACAAGTGCCATAAGAGCACTGACACCGCGTCGTGCTCGACCAGCAGAGTAAGACTCCAGCATTTCCCCTAACATAAATAGTAAGATAACCATCGCGGCTTCTTCTGTTGCCTGAATAAAGATGGCACCGATAGCGGCGACAGTCATCAGGGTCTCGATCGCAAAAGGTGTACCAGTACGGATCAAACGTAATGATTTACGCGCAATGGGATAAAGGCCAAATAAAGTCGTTAGTGTAAAAGCAATGAGACCAATTTGAGGGTTAATGCGCTCCACCCCCCAGCTAATAGCCATTAAGATGGCTAAGATGATCACAGGCTTCGACTCTCTCAATAGGCTAGGCGGAGGTGTAATAGTAGCAGCACTATTGATACCAACATCTAATAGCTCATAGCCAGCCGCTTCTACGGTTGCGCGGACAGCGGAACTAATATCTTTATCGGCATCAACAACGAGTTTTTCTGTGGCAAATAGGACTTTAGCCTGTTTTACCTCAGTGATTTGTTTTACCGCATTTTCGATTTTTTGAGCGCAGCTAGGGCAATCCATACCGCGAATTATCCAATTGAAACGTTGCCCTGCGGCTTGTGCAGGTGCAACATCATTTTGCAGCTCACTTGAAGAACTACAACATGCCGTATGCTGATGGCTATGCTCATGTTCTTGATGATCATGTGCTTGATGAGAGGTTGAACAGCAGCTCTGGTGCTGATGAGCCTCCTCATCATCGTCAGGATGTTTCTCGACAGTATCGTGTTCGTGAGTATGTGAGTCATTACTTACATTTTTACTGTTTTGAACCGCAGTTGAAGAGCAGCTGCTGCTCGAACAGCAAGCGCTATTATGTTGATGTGCTTCTTTATGGTTGTGTGAGTGCATATGCGCCCCCTTATCAAACAATGACCTTAATCAATATTGATAAGTCTATACTTTGGAGTCTACTCCAGAGTCAAATAGATTAGGGGATGCCAATTGATAAAAAATGCTATTTGAGAATTTTATCAATTGGCAGTGAAGAAAGTTATAAATAAACCGCGCGGATAATGAAGAATTGTCCGAGGAAATAGAGGGCCGCGACAATGGCTTTCGACGCTTTAAAAGGAAAGCGGAAACGAGCAATTAGCCAAATACAGTTAGAAA
This sequence comes from Providencia sp. PROV268, assembly GCF_028477805.1. Taxonomy (NCBI): domain Bacteria; kingdom Pseudomonadati; phylum Pseudomonadota; class Gammaproteobacteria; order Enterobacterales; family Morganellaceae; genus Providencia; species Providencia sp. PROV268. Next base: position 2,438 of record NZ_JAMPLW010000029.1, on the reverse strand, counting down.
TAAACAGCAAAAATGCCCCGACCATGATTGAGAAGTTGTAATCGCGACCTAGGCCAAAGAATTGGTCACCGGCTACCCAAGCCATAATCATACTCATGATTAATAATGCAAAGATCATTGCCTGTAACTCTTTGAGTTTTGTCCAAATTACACTTAAAGTGATAGCTGCAATAATCAGAGGTATTGGGAGCCAAGGGAGATATAGGCTGAAATCTAACTGCATACCAAAACTGATGGTATAAAGAAGATAACTTACAAACAGCAAGGTTACAGATGCAAGTAAGCGCTCACTTGAAAACATTCTCATCATATCGGCGAGTAATGAAACTGCCAATGCAGCAAGGATCAAATATCCTTGTGTGGTGAGAAAATCTGCATTCCAGCCCCAGAGCAATAACAGTATCAGTGTGACGGGACGAAATAACCAACGTTGCCACTCAGGGCCACGATATGCTGCATCAACATACAGCCAACCAGAAAAAAGTACTGCAAGGAATGGCCAACTAATCATAAACACATCCTTATAAATTCAATGAATGAAGCAACTAGGGTGGTGTTCCTTCTGTATGATTAAGATAAACTATACTGATGAACACTTTAAGCACAATGTTAACTTTATGAATAAACCTATCTTACTTATTATCGTATTGGCGATTATTGCTGTCTTGGCAACAAAACGCTTTTTTGACCAACGCAAGCAAAATGAGAGCAATGATAATGCTGTGCCAGTCAGTTATTCGGTGGTTGTTGATAGTAAAAAAGATTACCCTTATCCCAATATGCGTTCCCGTGAACGGGATGTGGTTTCACCTGAAACCTTTCGTTATGAGGTCTATTTTAAACCACTAAATAATACGGCTGTGATTAAAGTGATCGTCAGTGAATCTCAATATCAAGCTATTGAACAGGGTCGCCAAGGAACGCTCCGTATGCAAGGAACCCGGTTCTTAAGTTTTGAGCCTGACGAATAACCTAATTATTCTTTCTTATTATTCTCAAGCGCTTGTTTTTGCTTTTTTTGCATTGCTAACATTTCAAAGACACCGAAGAAAAAAATTCGGGTCTGTAACCAGCCGGATAATTTTTCTCCTTTAGCGAGTGTTGCTTTCAGGAGGACAGTTTGCAGTGCATGCATAACAATCATAAATATCATGGCAATATCCATAAAATATTTAAATGGCTTAGGAAAAGGCTGGATTAGATTAAATATCATAAACCCCCAAACGCAAATCATTAGCACTCGACCTGCATTAACTAGCATGGCTGTTTTCCTCAATTGAATGGCGAATAAATAAACGATAAGCCACTTGCCCCGCAATTTTCTCACGATGCAGTTGCCAATTAGTGGGGATGTCAGTAAGTGGTGACTCCGCCTCTGACTCAACATATATCCAGCTTTCATCTGCCAGCCATTGGTTTTTTTCTAACAACTGGATAGTGTCGCTTAAGAGTCCTTTACGAAAAGGAGGATCAATAAATACAACATCAAAAGGTGTACCATTTTGACCCAGTATTTCAAGGCTGTTACCGTTGATAATGTTAGCATTATCAGATTGCAGGCGCGCTTTATTTTCTGTTAGTAACTGGGCGTTTTGTTTATCCAATTCAATAAACGTCACACTATCGGCAAAGCGTGATAGTGCTTCAAATCCTAATGAACCACTACCAGCAAAGCAGTCAAGGCAACGAGCTTCACGTATGATAGGCATTAACCAGTTAAATAAAGTTTCTTTGATTCTATCTGTAGTGGGACGTAAGCCCTCACTATCACGAACAGGGAGCTTTCGCCCGCGCCATTTGCCACCGATAATGCGTATCTGACCTAAAGAGGCGCTTTGTGGTTTTTTTGCCATAATATCCATTGCTACTCAGTTTTGTTGAGCTTTATAAAATGCGTTGTCTTATTGTAACGCGCCATTTTCACAGTTTTAACTTAAAAAATCAGATTAAATTGTCATGATTTTTCTTTCAGATATGTGTTGCGGCGCGATGAAATGATAGACTGCATGTAATTTTATTGCGATTTAATTATGAAGCGCCATGTTTTTACCGCGAGGAGTGTAGTGGCTGATGGCTAAAGACAAGAAAAAAGGCTTTTTCTCATGGTTGGGTTTTGGTCGTAAAGACGAGAAAGAGGCTCAACAGCAAGAAGCAGAACAACAAAAAAAGATAGATGCAGACAAAGAGATAGAGCTGCAAAAACAAGACATTGATGCTGCAAAAATGGCAGAAGAAGAAGCTGAACGTCAGTATCAAGAGAAAAAAGCAGAGGAGCAGGCTGCAATTAAAGCGGCTGAAGAAGCCGCAGAGCGTCAGTATCAAGCAGACCAAGCTGCTATTAAAAAGGCAGAGGAAGAGGCAGAGCGTCAGCGCCAAGCCGAGCTAGCCGCAATCAAAGCGGCGGAAGAAGAAGCAGAACGCCAACGCCAAGAGGCGGC
>NZ_JAMPLW010000028.1:0-43276 GCF_028477805.1 Providencia sp. PROV268 | reverse complement strand
GATGTTCCTGTACTGTTTACTGACAGCACAGAAGCCGAAGCGATTAAACTGTTTGCAAACACCTACTTGGCTATGCGCGTCGCCTATTTCAATGAATTAGATACCTATGCAGAAAGTCGCGGTTTGAACGCACGACAAATTATTGAAGGAGTGTCATTAGACCCGCGTATCGGTAGCCACTACAACAACCCCTCTTTCGGTTACGGCGGGTATTGCCTCCCTAAAGACACCAAACAGTTGTTAGCAAACTACGATGATGTGCCGAATAACCTGATTAACGCCATTGTGGAGTCTAACCGCACACGTAAAGACTTTATTTCCGATGCGATTATTGCCAAAGCGCCACGTAAAGTGGGGGTATACCGTTTGGTGATGAAGGCAGGCTCTGATAATTTCCGTGCTTCTGCGGTGCAGGGCGTGATGAAACGTATTAAGGCGAAAGGTATCGAAGTGATTGTGTATGAGCCAGTGCTGAAAGAAGATGAGTTCTTCCGCTCGAAAGTCTATCGTGACCTTGAGGCCTTTAAAGCGGACAGCGACATTATTTTAGCTAACCGGATGGTGCCTGAAATCGAAGATGTGGCGGATAAAGTGTATACCCGCGACCTATTTGGTAACGATTAATTCCCTTATTTTTTCTGATCTATCACTAGCCAGCTGTTATGCTGGCTAGCTCACAGTGGATACTTGCCATTCTTTAACTATAATCTGCAACAATCGCTAAGAAATGAATGTAGGTAATTGTTAGCATTGGTTGAAACAGATGGTACGGTGAAATGGCGAGCAATGAAAAATATAATAAAGTCACAAAAAAATGGGTATCAGGTCTATCAAAAAGAGAGTGATATAGATTATTGGCAAGTCATTGATGATTATATCCAAGGCAAAATTGTTGGTAAAAATCTCAATAGTGGCAATATGGAGCGCAGTGTCGCTCGTATTACGATTAATGGGAAAAACTACATCATTAAGTGTGAAAAAGAGCGCGATAGTCGTTTAGAAAAGCGAATTATGCGTATGGTGCATGGCCCTTATTTTTCCCGCCTACTTTATCGTTTAGTGCGTGCGCAAAATCAAGGTTGTACTATCACAAATGATATCTATTTTGTGGCCGAAAAGATGCGCTGCCGAGAATCCATTGAAACATGGATTATTGCCGAATATGTTGAGGGCGCAGTACTTTCGGAGGTCAGCGATATCAAGCCTTATTACCCCGAAATAGCAGCACTTATTAACCAACTCCATGCTTATGATTTAGCATCGAATGATATTCATGCAGGTAATCTGGTGCTCACCGATAATGGACTTAAAATTATCGATTTATCAGACTTTGGTCATCTCGCGATTTGCAAAGCGAATGACTTAATTGCATTAAAACGGTTTTATGGTATCGAACCTGATAAAAAGAATTTTATGTACCAATTTATCATGTTGCGAAATAACATGCGTCATTGGTCGCGTAAAATACGTGGTAAGAAAACGCGTTTATAAATGTCGCGATATACGGCATTAACGCTGATTTAGCGTGATGATAATGCGTCCAAAAATTCAGGCACAAAGCTACCCGTTCCACGACAGCGTTGCTTTGCAATTTCGCCTGCTTGTTTCATGATGGCACATGTATTCGCGATATTGGCTAACCGATCTCCGGGTAATGCACAGCTTGCCGCAACAACGGCAGATAACCCACAACCGGTACCGACAACACGGGTCATTATTGGGTGGCCCCCAGAGATAGCCATCGTTCTTTGACCATCGGTAATATAGTCAATTTCTCCACTTATCACGACAATGGTTTGGGCTGTTTGGGCAAGAGATTGGGCGGCAGGTAGGGCATCATTCGTGGTGTTTAATGAATCGACACCTCGACCACCTTGGTTAAATCCTGCTAGCGCCATAATCTCAGACGCATTACCACGAACGGCAGTTGGCGATAAAGCCAGCAGTTCATGACAAAAGCGGGTGCGAAAGGTCAGTGCACCAGCCGCAACGGGATCTAACACCCATGGCTTTTCAGCTTTTTTAGCACTGTGTACCGCTAATGCCATGGCATTTTGGCGGTTTGCGGTCAATGTGCCTACATTAATTAATAAACCATCAGCAATAGCAGCAAATTGCTCCGCTTCTTCGGGTTCAATCACCATAGCAGGGGAACAGCCGAGGGCTAATAAAATATTAGCAGTAAAGGTTTGTACAACGTCATTGGTCATACAATGGATCAGGGGTGAATGTTCAATAAATCGCTGCTTAGTTTTTGAAATTTGCTCTTCTGAAGTCGTTTCAAATTGCATCACTGTCTCCTATGTCACCTGATCTCGCCAGTCTTTGTTAACCTAAAATTAATCCGCCAAATAATTTTCTAATACCATTCCACCCGCACCTTGAGCGACGACTTCATAGGAGTCATTTGCTGGAAAAATACGGGTTTTAATATGTGGAAATGCAGCCATTTTCGCTTCTATCGACTTTTTCGTCATGGCAAAAAAATGGTTTTTAGGTGTCAATGTACCACCACATACCACAACATCCGGCTGTAATGTTAAAATAGCGTTTGCAATCGCAAGGCCATAATAATAGGCAGCTTCCTCTAGCACTTCTAAACATAATTTATCATCCATAGCGAGTGCTTGGAAAATAGTATGATAATTAATCTCCGATTCAGTGCTGACTAACTGATTAATGATTGAAAATTTTCCTAATCGAATTTGCTGAATAATGCGTGCTTTTATGGCCGATAGCGAACTGTATTGTTTTAAGCATCCATAAGAGCCACATTCACATCTTAACCCTCGAATATCAATCGTCGTGTGACCAAAAGCTTGAGCGGTACTGATTGGCGCAGGGGTAAAGGTATTATTGATGATGGTACAGCTACGTATGTCCGTATCACAAGTTGTAAATAAAAAACGTTGGCTTTTTGAATGATACCTTAAACGGTATTCGGCAAGCGCGGCAAAGGTGATACCACTGCCCAGTGTCACAAAACAGGGCACTTTATTATCAATATAATTGAATAGGCTACTGATCCGCTCATCATATTTAGTAAAGTCGACCTTATCTCGTTCTAGAATATGATCAATGGCGATGCCAATACCCAGTATTTTTTCGATTGTTAATTGGTGCTCAGATAATAACTGTTCAACTTTGATCAATAGGTGATCCAGCATATTTTCTGCTGTCTCTAGCTGTTCATTTTTTATTTTCAGCATGCCTAAAATATCTAATTTTAGGTTAAGCAACATAATGGTTGAGTAGAGATCGCTCATCTCAATCCCAACAACATACCCATCATCCGAGTTGATACTATACAATATTGGCTTGCGTCCCCCCGTTGATTCCCCCAATTCCGATGTCGAAATTAATTGGCTTTTACTTAACTCATCAAGCAGTCTTGCACAAGTCGCGGGTTTCATACTGGCTAATGATGATAGCTCTTCTGCTCTTACTGGCCCATGATTCAGGATTAGCCTATACAGCATTTTGAGTTTACGAGTTTTTGAATTTTTCGAGGTGCGAAATTCATTCAATAGTGTAAGTAACAAGTCATCACCTTTTTCTTATCAAGACACGCCGCGTCCAAGATTAGCAGATCTGCTCAAAAAATCCTGCTGTTTAAATAAGATCATAGCGAGAATCTTTTTCTTAAAATGAGATTAAGATCGCTGATTGGTTTTTAAATTACTTTATCATCACCTCATTCACTCTTTTGGGCACGATTCGGAGATTTCCAATGCATAACACCAATGATATTTTAGAAAGCTTGCGTTTTATTGAATCACGTACAGCGACAAAACCAACGATTGGTATCATTTTAGGGTCTGGTTTGGGGCCATTTGCCGATACATTAGAAAATGCAGTCCATATCCCGTATAGCGAGATCCCACATTTCGCTAAGTCCGAAGCGGTTGGCCATGCGAATGAATTGGTGATCGGTACTATCGCAGGTAAAAATGTGGTCGCAATGAAAGGCCGTTTTCATTATTACGAAGGTTTTTCTCTCGACCAAGTCACTTTTCCTGTGCGCCTGATGAAAGCATTAGGTGTCGAGAAATTGATCATTACCAATGCTTGCGGTGCCGTCAATACTGACTTTAACCCCGGTGATCTGATGGTTATCACTGACCATATCAACCTAACTGCTAATAACCCGCTGATAGGGCCAAATAACCCGGAATTAGGCGTTCGCTTTTTGGATGTGAGCGAAGTTTATAACAAAGAGTTGCGTCAAGTGATCCTTGATGTTGCCAAAGAACAAGGCGTTTCGCTACGCCAAGGTGTCTATGCCTGGTGGACTGGCCCGACTTATGAAACACCAGCCGAAATTCGCATGATTAGAACGTTAGGGGCGGATGCCGTCGGTATGTCAACCGTACCGGAAGCACTGGTCGCTCACCATTCACAAATCAAAACAGTGGGTATTTCCTGCTTAACCAATATGGCGTGTGGCATTTTAGAGCAACCATTAAGCCATGATGAAGTGATTGAAACTGCCGAGAAAGTGAAGGCGACATTCTTGAAATTAGTCACCGGCGTGATCGCTCGCCTCTAACTTATTCTCAAAACAATATAAAGAATGCCATAGAACACCATGTAGGTAGGTATGAAATGAAATTAAAAGGGTTAGTTTTAGTTTCACTGGGCGCTTTCAGCTATGGCATTTTGTCAACATTGGTTGTATTGGCTTATCAGGCCGGATTTTCTTTGAATGATGTCATCGGTAGCCAAACCGTGCTAGGGGCGGTTCTGCTCTGGCTATTTGTTTTGATTGGCTCCGCCATTAGGCGAAAGTCACTCAGTTGGCCATCGAAGAAACAATCAATATTGATGTTATTGACGGGGACAACAACAGGATTAACTGGGCTATTGTATTACGCATCATTGCAGTATTTATCTCCTGCTTTAGGTGTTGTGCTATTTCTGCAATTTACTTGGATGGGGGTGGCGATAAATACGGCTGTAACTCGCCGAGCTCCTACAGCAATGACGCTGGTGTCAGTATTATTTATCTTAATTGGTACGACATTCGCTACGGGGTTGCTTAATACGATGCATATCCAATTCCATTGGTTAGGGGTTGCATTAGGTTTATGTGCTGCTTTGTCGAATGCGATACGTGTTTATGTGAGTGGTGCACTCGCGGTGAAAACCGATCCTATGATGCGTTCCGCAATTATGGTAACGGGGGGAGCGATACTCACTTCAGTCATTGTACCTCCTACCTTTTTATGCCAACCATTGCTTTATCCAACTCAATTAGTTACTCCTCATTAAGCCAATACCAATTAGACTCTGTGGCTAATTTCCCATCAATCCGAGTGTTTGGTACGGTAGGTTTTATTATTGCTATGTGGAGCATTAGCTTATTAAAATTTGAATTAAGTAGCATGCAGCTCTATATCGCAGGAAGTTGTTCGTTATTGTTGGCACTATATTCTTTGACACTACCTCATATTGCCGTGAATAAAAAAGCTATCTCAAGTAGTTGGGTCAGTAAGCTGGGCCTTGACGCTTTGGTGTTATTTAAAAAACTATTATGGCTGTTTTCTTTTTATTTGCGATGTTATTAGGCGCTGTTTTACAAATAACCAATACGTTTGGCTGCCCATTCCTGCATGATTTTGCTCGTGACCCGCTATTTCAAGATAGTTTAATCGTACAGTATCCATCTATTTTACTGTCTGTCTCACAAATGGCAGAAGTTGGTTTTATTTTAGCCATTCCATTTTTCTTGAAGCGTTATGGCATTAAAACTGTCATGTTATTAAGTATGTTCGCTTGGACATTAAGATTTGGTTTCTTTGCTTTTGGTGACCCTTCTGCAATAGGTTTAATGTTCTTGATCTTATCCATGATTGTTTATGGATGTGCTTTTGATTTCTTCAATATTTCGGGTTCTATTTTTATTGAAAAGGAAGTTGATAATCGAATGAGAGCAAGCGCTCAAGGGTTATTTATGACAATGGTCAATGGTGTCGGCGCTTATTTTGGGGCGATATTAAGTGGTCTCGTCGTTGACTACTTTAGCGTCGATGGCGTAAAAGATTGGCATACCATTTGGCTTGTTTTTGCCTCTTATACTGTTGTTCTTGCTGTTATTTTCTACTTCACGTTCCACTACCATCATGATAGGGAAGGTGAATTTGCAGCAGCAAAAGGGTAATGTATTTTATTCGATAGGAGATAAACTGCCCCCTACAATTGGAGGGCAGTTTGCATAATCATTAATGTTCAGCTTGAGAACCCCAAATTGCTTTTGAAACTGGGATTGTCGTAAATTCCTTAATGATTTGATTATAGGTTTCTTCAGGTTTCAGTGATTTAAATTGTTCGGGATAGATGAATTTCGCTAGATACTCCATACCGACAATATTGTAAGGGTGGTTATAAAAATTATGGTAAACGCCATATAGGCGGTTATTTTTTACTGCACTGATTTGGTTAAAACCAACACGTTTTTTGAGCCGTTCAAAACCACGTTGATTTTCGTCTTCAGTTACGCCATAACCAAAGGGTGCTGCAATATTATTTTTATTGACCCAACGAGAGCCTGTAACAATATAGACATCAGGCTTAGTGGCAATCACTTGTTCTAAAGAGACAGTACCAGAAGCGCCAGGCAAGAATTGGCTACCAATATTATCTGCACCAATTGCCTGTACTAACCCACCCCAACCTGCGTTGTTATGGGTGAAGCAGCAGCTATCGCTACCATTTGCGCCCGCTTTGGCTTCAATAAAAACACGTGGTTTATTTTCAATTTTTGCAGTCGTTTTCTGGATATCAGACAAGCGTGTGTTGTAGAAATCAGTATATGCTTTGGCCTCTTTTTCCTTATTGAGCACTAATCCAAGTATATCGACGCTAGCTGGCGTATTTTTGACGGGCTGTAAGAAAGTATCAATATATAGGACAGGAATATTGGCATCTTTTAAGCGGCTGACAACACCTGAACCTTCTAAGGCTGGCTTTGCACGCAGTTGCGCAATTAATACATCCGGTTTTTGCGCAATAACCACTTCTGTATTGACCTCACCTTTATCATTAAACCCCATGTCTGGGATTTTCTGCATATCCTCTTGCCATTTTTTCTCCAGTAACGTTACTGTTTGTGGATCAGATTTTTTAAGGTTGTTGTTCCATGCAACAACACGACTAAATGGATCGTCCCTATCAAGCAAAGCAAGGGTTAAAATATCTCGACCATCCTGTAGCACAACACGTTTAGGCTCTTGCTTTAACGTGATTTTTTGACCGTCCATATCGGTGATTGTGATTGGATAAGTCGTTGCTAATGCTGAAAATGAGAGTGATGTGATAAATGTTATTGAGAGCAGGTGATTAACTATCTTCATATTTAGACCCCTTTTGAGCAAGATTAGATAATAACAATTATCATTATCATATGTAAAATGTCCGTAACAATAACCTATAATCTTTTTCTATTTATTGATGAGTTAATGTTTTTTTTGATTTAATTCATCAGGTTATAATCTTAATCATTTGAATAAGTTTTCGGGTAGCGTTAAAAAAGAGAGGAGAAAAATGTACCTCGATTAGCGGAGAAGTACGCTGTAAGCGACTGATGGTAGGATGATATTTGCAGTTGAATAAGGTGGGTGTTGAAGTTATCACTGCATTTTTTCGGCGTGCAGCACCTTCTTTTAGCCTTATAGTAAAAGTAAGTATAGTTTACTGATATGCATTAGTTTCAATAAATTGTATGGATTACGTTAATACTATCAAGGCCAGCGAATACAGTGTATCGGCTGGCTTGGTAATATGTTTTAAAATACTATTCGATATTCTGAATTTGCTCTCTCATTTGTTCTATCAAGACCTTTAACTCAACTGCAGAGTTAGTCACTTCACTATTGATAGACTTTGACGCTAATGTATTGGATTCACGGTTAAATTCTTGCATCATAAAATCTAAACGTCGGCCATTTGCATCTTTCTTTTTAAGAATATTGCGGGTCTCTTTAACATGAGCTTCAAGCCTATCAAGCTCTTCAGCGACATCAATACGTTGAGCGAGCAAAATCAGCTCTTGCTCTAAACGATTACTATCGACTTGAATATCAGCCTCTTCTAACTTCGCCTGTAAACGGTCACGTTGCCATTGTAAAATTTCAGGCATATGCTGACGAACTTTGGCTACTTCCACTAAAACACCATCAAGGCGCTGCTCAATAAGAGCGTGTAACGCAGCACCTTCAGCTTCTCGACTTTGAATGAAAGCATCTAAGGTCTCATCAAGGCCAGCTAATAGCTGCTCACTGATAGCATCTAAATCTTGCTCCTCAGCGGACATAACGCCTGGCCAGCGCAGAATTTCAAGTGGGTTAATTTCACCTTCGTGACTGTAGTTTTTCACCCAGTTAGCCGCACTAATAATTTGGCGAGCTAGATCCTCATTAAGGATAAGCTCTCCACGTTTTGCACCATCTAATTCAAAACGTAAGTTACACTCGACTTTACCGCGAGTAAGGCGTGCACGGATCCGCTCGCGGATCACCGGTTCAAGGCTTCGAAATTGTTCAGGTAGGCGGATATATGTTTCTAGGTAACGTTGGTTTACGGAACGCAGCTCCCAGGCCGCACTCCCCCATTCACCCTTGATGTCACGGCGGGCAAAAGCGGTCATACTACGGATCATAATTCGTTCCTATCAAAATGAATACTAGAAGGATTATAGCGCTATGCGCGATGTCAGGATAGGCATTATCGGTTTAAGGACGTATAATGCGCGGCAATTAAGTTGAAAATGGAGATAACACCATGCGTCCAGAAGGCAGAATGGCAGACCAAATGCGTCCGATTAAAATATCACGCAACTATACTAAGCATGCGGAAGGCTCTGTTCTTATTGAGTTCGGCGACACTAAGGTGTTATGTAATGCAACAGTAGAGGAAGGTGTACCTCGTTTCCTAAAAGGGCAAGGTCAAGGTTGGGTTACCGCTGAGTATGGCATGTTACCTCGCGCAACCAACTCACGAAATCAACGTGAAGCAGCCAAAGGGAAGCAAACAGGCCGTACAATGGAAATCCAACGCCTGATAGCACGCTCTCTACGTGCTGCGGTTGACCTTAAAAAATTAGGTGAGTACACCATTACCTTAGATTGCGACGTAATACAAGCCGATGGCGGAACACGTACCGCTGCAATTTCAGGTGCTTGCGTTGCGTTGGTTGATGCCCTCAATAAAATGGTTGAACAGGGTAAACTTGCACAAAGCCCACTAAAATCTATGGTTGCAGCAGTTTCTGTCGGAATCGTTGATGGTGAAGCATTGTGCGATCTTGAATATGTCGAAGATTCAGCAGCAGAAACCGATATGAATGTTGTGATGATGGACGATGGTCGCATGATCGAAGTTCAGGGAACAGCAGAAGGTGAGCCGTTTAGCCATGATGAGCTTTTATCCTTATTAGCGCTAGCAAAAACGGGGCTAGGATCGATTTTTGAAGCTCAACGAGAAGCGTTGAAATAAAGTTATTTTTAATAGGCGGCTGAAATAGTCGCCTTTTTTATGTTCGGCGATTTGGTAAATATCGCCAGAGATATGCAACCTAATATATAGATGTTAACGATTGAGGAGATTGACCCATGAAAGCCTATCAGCGCGAATTTATAGAACTTGCCATGAAAAAACAGGTACTAAAATTTGGTGAGTTTACGCTGAAATCAGGCCGTAAAAGCCCTTATTTTTTTAATGCGGGTTTATTTAATACGGGGCGTGATTTGGCATTAGTTGGTCGTTTCTATGCCCAAGCGCTTAAGGAAAGTGCGATTGAGTGTGATGTGTTGTTTGGGCCTGCTTATAAAGGCATACCGATTGCCACAACCACGGCTGTCGCCCTTGCTGAGCATCATGATGTGGATATGCCATATTGCTTTAATCGTAAGGAAGCAAAAGATCATGGTGAGGGAGGCACTCTGGTTGGGAGCCCATTACAGGGGCGTGTTGTTGTGGTCGATGATGTGATTACGGCAGGTACTGCTATCCGTGAGTCGATGGAAATTATTAAGCAACACAATGCAACGCTAAATGGTGTTCTGCTCTGCCTTGACCGTCAAGAGAAAGGGAAAGGTGAGATCTCTGCTGTACAGGAAGTTGAGCGTGATTATCACTGTAAAGTGTATTCTATTATCACCATGAGCGACTTGATCGCTTATCTGGCTGAACGTGAGGATATGCAGCAACACCTTATTGCGATGAAAGCTTATCGCCAGCAATATGGTATTTAATGTATTACACGTTGTTGGCTTTAAATTGGGCCGGAAATTAAGGGTGACTTGCCATAGTTACCCTATCAGTTTGCATAAAAGATGCCGAAGTAGCAGGCCTCTCTCTACAAGCAGTACTTTAGCTTTCAGTGAGTGTTAACTCAGGGAAATAACCTACTAAAAGAAAAAAGCCCTCGCCCAAAGAGTGGGCGGGGTGAGTAGTAGTTTAATCTGTTATTGTAACTGAGCTAAAATTAAAGGCCAGCGAGATTCAAATTCTACCGTTGGGCGATAGCGAAATTCTGAACGGACAAAACGCGATAGCATCCCTTCACAAAAAGCAAGTAATTGCGTTGCCAATAGGGATTCATCATGGATAAAGCCTTGACCGTCACGTATTTTTTTCTCTTTTAATACCTGCCGTAGCTGTGACTCAATCCGTTCAAAGAGCTGATTGATACGCCCTTGTAGCCTATCTTGCTCAAACATGAGCGCATGGCCTGTCATAATACGGGTTAGGCCAGGGTTTTTTTCTGAAAAACCTAAAATAAGCGCTAAAATCAATTTAATACGAGTTAACGTATCTTTTTCATCATTCAGGATAAGATTGATACGCGATACTAAAGAGTCCTCAATAAACTCAATTAAACTATCGAACATTTTGGTTTTACTTGGAAAATGTCGATAGAGTGCGGCTTCTGATACACCAACATTTGCCGCTAGTTTTGCGGTTGTAATTCGTTGACTACCATCACTACTTTCTAACATCAGCGCAAGTGATTGTAAAATCTCTTCGCGCCTGTTGCGTTTTTTTGTTATCGCTTTTTCTGCCATGTCTGATAAGACCCCTGCTAAAACAGCAAAACAAACTATCTAAAATTTTGCCCTGAGTAAATAGCCATCAAAGGGCAAAAAGAAGATAAAATAGGACGGTTTGTATGAGAGCTTATTAATTCCAAAGGTCTATTCTTGTTATCTATGGTTAGATGCACGCTCGTAACACTTCGTGTTAAATGAAGATATAACTATTCCTTGTTGTTGGAACGCTTTAAATCCTCTGAACACGTTAGCGTATCAGCCCTCAATACGGTAAGACTTGAGGTTTTTTGTTAGAGATATCAAACAAACGTAGCATAACACATTCAACTCATCATTATTGTTAGCATTATTAAGACCCGTTGCATCAACGGATCTTTTGTCGTGATAAACAAGTGAGGGTTGAATAACAATACCCCTGGTAACAGAGCCCTTTTACTATAACGACACCGCCTATTTTCCGGTTAATTTACTGATAATTTTATTTTTATTCCGCCACTTAACATAGCGTTGATATTACCAGTAAAGCTTTGAATTAGGATTATGCAGAATTATTGACGACCTGAATGACCGAAACCACCGGCTCCACGCTCTGTAGCATCAAAGTCATCGACGATATTAAATTCTGCTTGAACAACGGGTACAAAGACCATTTGAGCCATGCGCTCACCTGGTTCTATTGTAAAGGTCTGGTTGCCTCTATTCCAAACAGACACCATCAGTTGGCCTTGATAGTCAGAGTCAATTAAGCCTACTAAATTACCGAGTACCACGCCGTGCTTATGACCGAGGCCTGAACGAGGGAGGATCACCGCTGCAAGTTGCTCATCAGCAATATGGATAGCGAGGCCAGTAGGAATTAGTTCAGTCTGACCGGGTGCCAAATCAATTGGCGCGTCAAGGCAGGCACGTAGATCTAACCCTGCGGAGCCAGATGTCGCATAAGTTGGTAACGGAAATTCATTACCAATACGGGGATCAAGAATTTTTAGATCAATTTTTTTCATAACGTTGAAGTATCTCGTCTAATAAACGGTGGCTTAATTCAAGTTTACTACTGTGTGGTAAACGGACATCACCAAAGGAATCGAAAAGATGTAACGCATTATTATCACTGTTAAAACCATTATCAGCGAGAGAAACATCATTCGCGCAAATTAGATCCAACTGTTTTTGTTGGCGCTTTTGGCGTGCGTATTCTTCCACATTTTGGGTTTCGGCTGCAAACCCAACCACATAAGGGCGATTTTGCGTTAACTGACCAACACTCGCAACAATATCTGGGTTTTTAACTAATGTAATGGCAACTTCATCACCTTGCTTTTTGATTTTATTTTCTGCGATGGTTTTTGCACGATAATCAGCAACGGCAGCACAACCAATAAAGATATCCTGTTGTGCAATAGTGTGGTGGACTTGCTCATACATATCGAGAGCGCTGATAACATCAACCCGTGTGACTCCGGAGGGCGTTGCTAAATTCACTGGGCCAGCGATTAAAGTGACTTGTGCCCCGCGTTGGCTTGCCGCTTCGGCGATTGCAAAACCCATTTTCCCAGAACTGTGATTACTGATAAAACGGACGGGATCTAAGTCTTCACGAGTAGGCCCAGCAGTAATCATGATTTTTACACCTTGTAAGTCTGTTCGAGAGCGGAAATGCTCGCAGGTTAGGCGTACTATCTCGAGTGGGTCTATCATTCGACCCGGCCCAACGTCGCCACAGGCTTGGCTACCATTATCTGGACCCCAGATAATATATTGACGTTGTTTCAGTTTAATTAAATTTTCTTGTGTTGCGGTTGCCCGATACATTTGTTGGTTCATGGCAGGTACAACAGCAATGGGGGCTGCCGAAGCTAAACAAATTGTCGTGAGTAGGTCATTAGCCATACCTGAAGTGACCCGAGCAATTAAATCTGCGGTAGCCGGCGCTAATATGATGATATCTGCCCATTTGGCCAATTCAATATGGCCCATTGCGGCCTCAGCAGCGGGATCAAGTAAATCATCAGAGACAGGATGACCGGAAACCGCTTGTAGCGTCAAAGGGGTTATAAAGGCTTTTGCACCATGGGTCATAACAACACGAACTATTGCGCCTTCATCACGTAACCGACGGGTTAGTTCAGGAATTTTATACGCGGCAATACCACCACTAATGCCGAGAACTATTTTTTTACCTAATAGCTGTGTCATGGTTCTATCCATCTAATTATCGTGAAGAGCATCTTATCATATCAGAAATATCGTTGAGAGCACTGTATATATCATCACCCTTTTATTTTTGCGAAGCGCTACGCAAATTCACCAGTTATGCGTTGTTGTGCCTATCGTCTGCATATAAAAGTGGGGGCGCAAAAGGAGAAATAGGGGGGTGATGATGGAATATGAAGAGAACTTACAGCCAAGGGAAAAACTGTTAGCTTATGGTACGGTAGCACTGACTGACGTAGAGCTACTAGCGATTTTTTTACGAACAGGCAGGCAAGGGGAATCAGTAATTGAACTTGCGGAACGTTTGCTCAAAGAGTTCGGTTCTTTATACCTTCTTTTACAAGCGGATTACTCAAAGCTGTCGAAATGCAAGGGAATTGGTGTGTGTAAGTTCTCTCAACTTCAGGCAATTAGTGAGCTGGCACGCCGGTTTTTTGCTGAACAATTTTTATATGAAGATGTGATATCAGACCCAAACCTATTAAAAATGAGGCTAGTCGAGCTATTTTCTGGTCAAGAAAGAGAGGTTTTCACCGTCTTATTTTTGAACAATCAACATCAAATTATTA
Source organism: Providencia sp. PROV268 (assembly GCF_028477805.1). Classification (NCBI taxonomy): domain Bacteria; kingdom Pseudomonadati; phylum Pseudomonadota; class Gammaproteobacteria; order Enterobacterales; family Morganellaceae; genus Providencia; species Providencia sp. PROV268. The sequence goes on along the minus strand of NZ_JAMPLW010000028.1, from coordinate 29,445 downwards.
GCTACGAAGAGTTATTTAGGGGAACGATCAATCGGGTAGAGGTGCATCCTCGAGAAATCATTCGTTTTGCAATGAAAATGAATGCCAGTGCGATTATATTGGCACATAACCATCCTTCAGGTAACCCAGAGCCGAGTGACGCTGATAGGCAAGTGACGTTTCGTATTAAGGAGGCTTGTACTTTAATGGGGATTAAATTACTTGACCATTTTGTTGTTGGGCATAAAAATTGTGTTTCGTTTCTTGAACGAGGGTGGTTGTAAAAGCATTTTTTTGACTAAAAAATGACAACTTTTGCCGCATTGGGCTTGAGTGAGAACGATTGAAAGCGTATACTACGCCACCTTTGAGGATCTTGGGTTTGGCGAGAAGAGCCTATCTCAGTAAATTTTTTTACTAAGATGATAACATTCTTTTCAGTCAATAAAGTTTGCTGAGATGGGCTCCTAAGCCTGACGAGGCGGCCATACCCAGAACAAAAAAGCTCGAGCTGATTAGATTTTTGGAGAATAGACATGTCACGAGTCTGCCAAGTTACTGGCAAGCGTCCAATGAGCGGTAACAACCGTTCACACGCATTAAACGCGACCAAGCGTCGTTTTTTGCCAAACCTGCACTCTCACCGTTTCTGGGTTGAGTCTGAGAAACGTTTCGTAACACTGCGTGTATCTGCTAAAGGCATGCGTATTATCGATAAAAAGGGTATTGATGCTGTTCTTGCTGAACTGCGTGCCCGCGGTGAGAAGTACTAAGGAGCTAAAAAATGGCTAAAGGTATTCGCGAGAAAATCAAGCTGGTTTCTTCTGAAGGTACTGGTCACTTCTATACCACTACGAAGAACAAGCGTACTATGCCAGAAAAACTGGAAATGAAAAAATTCGATCCAGTTGTTCGTAAGCATGTAATCTACAAAGAAGCAAAAATTAAATAATTTTTGTTTTCTTATAAAAAACCCAGCTTTGGCTGGGTTTTTTTATTTTAAAAATCAAAAAACTATGACGATAGGCATTCAAAGCTATATCGATTATTACTAAAGTAGTAACATGTTTATTATTGATTGAATTAATAGTGTTAGTTTTTGTCAAAGAACTATGTCATTTTACGTATAGATATAATTAAGAGTGTCTGGTGAAAAAACAGTTTAAAAAAATTCTTGTTATCAAGATGCGGTTTCATGGGGATATGTTACTGACGACGCCCGTCATCAGTACATTAAAACAAAACTATCCTGATGCCGAGATTGACGTGTTACTTTATCAAGATACGATCCCTATTTTGTCTGAAAATAGGGAAATTCATGCCTTATATGGTATGAAAGGTAAAAAGGCTAATGGTCTAAGTAAAGCATGTAATTTTATTCGTTTATTATTCAAACTACGCCGTAATAAGTATGATTTAGTTGTGAATCTAGCCGACCAATGGATGGTGTCTCTTCTGGTGCGTTCTATCCCTGCCCAAATGAAAATCTCCCATAAATTTGGTCATCGAGATTCCAAATATTGGCTAAATAGCTTTACACACTTGACCGAGCCTCATGGTGAACACGTTGTTATGAATAATCTTTCTGTGCTTGAACCGTTAAAAATAACGAATCTAAAAACCAATTTAACGATGTCATACACAGAAGAAGATTGGAAAAATATCGATCAAAAGTTATTAGAGCTAGGTGTACACAGCAGTTATGTGGTGATCCAGCCAACCGCACGGCAGATATTTAAATGTTGGGATGATGAAAAATTTGCACAAGTCATTGATGCATTACAATCTCGTGGGTATCAGGTTGTTTTGACCTCAGGGCCAAGTAAAGAAGACCTAAACTGTATTGAGACGATTGCTTCTCATTGCCAAACCAAGCCTATTACTGAATTGGCAGGTAAAACGACGTTTCCTGAGCTTGGTGCCTTAATTGCGCATGCCGCGTTATTTATCGGGGTTGATTCAGCACCGATGCATATTGCAGCGGCTGTAAATACACCAATAGTGTGTTTGTTTGGTGCAACGAATAATGTATTTTGGCGTCCGTGGAGTGATAATGTTGTGCAGTTTTGGGCGGGTGATTATGAGGCGATGCCACCAAGAGAAAAGCTCGATAGAACTAAAAAATATCTTTCTATCATTCCCGCATCTGATGTTATTGAGGCAACAGAAAAAATGCTGCCTATGAATATTCGTTCAATAATGACAAGGCTCTGAGATGATTTTGGCATTTTGTCTGTACAAGTATTTTCCATTCGGTGGTTTGCAGCGTGATTTTTTGCGTATTGCATTAGCATGTCAGGCAAGAGGACAGCAGATCCGCGTCTATACTCAATCATGGGATGGCGATAAACCTGCAGGGTTTGAAATTATCATTGTGCCTGTGACTTCTAAAACCAACCATGGACGTAATGCGCAGTATTGTGAGTGGGTTCAGGCACATATTAAACAACATCCTGTGGCTCGTGTGGTTGGCTTTAATAAGATGCCGGGCTTAGATGTTTACTATGCGGCGGATGTTTGTTACGCAGAAAAAGTCGCCAATGAAAAAGGTTTTTTCTACAAATTGACGCCTCGCTATAAACATTATGCCCAGTTTGAAAAAGCGGTGTTTCAGACAGGAAAGCCGACTAAGCTATTAATGTTAACACCTCATCAAATTGCACATTTTAAAAAACACTATGCTACAGAAGCGTCGCGTTTTTATATGCTGCCGCCGGGGATTGCGCAAGATAGAAAATACGATAAACAAATCCCCAATGCGCGGCAAATTTATCGAGAGAAAAATCAGATACCTCAGTCAGCGTATTTGTTATTGCAGGTTGGTTCCGACTTTAAGCGTAAAGGGGTCGATAGAACCTTAAGAGCGATGGCTGCATTGCCTGAGGAGATTAAGAAAAATACGTTATTAATGGTAGTTGGGCAGGATAAGCCTGAAAAATATCAGCATCTAGCAAATACACTGGGTATAGGTAAACAAGTCTCCTTTTTTAGTGGGCGTAATGATGTTGCTGAGCTAATGGCAGCGGCTGATATCTTAATGCATCCAGCATACCAAGAAGCGGCGGGTATTGTGTTGCTGGAAGCTATAACAGCAGGTTTACCCATTATTGTTACGGAAGTTTGTGGTTATGCTTCATTTATTGCTGATGCTCAATGCGGTATTGTGATCCGTGAACCATTTGAGCAAAAAACGTTAGATTCTGCGCTTTCAGAAAGCCTGCAAAATAAACAACAATTAAAAAATTGGGCAGAAAAGGCGCGGCATTTTGCGGATACAGAGGACTTATATAGTTTACCTGAAAAAGCGGCTGATATTATTTTAGGACATCTAGATGATTGAACTTAAAACACCTTTTAGTGAGCTATGGAAAAATAAAGATCCTTTTGTTGAAACTGAGCAGTTAGAAGGTGAGGTTTTTCGTCAGCTAGAAAGTCGCAAAACATTGCGCTTTGAGCTTGGTGGTGAGAGCTATTTTATCAAAATCCATTATGGTACAAGCTTAAAAGAGGTGTTAAAAAACCTGTTTTCATTAAGGCTACCAGTATTGGGGGCTGATAGGGAGTGGAACGCAATTCATCGGCTAACAAAAGCGGGTGTAGATACGATGGATGGCCGTGCATTTGGGCAAAAGGGTGTGAATCCGCTACGCCGCCATTCCTTTATTATTACGAAAGATTTAACGCCAACGGTGAGTTTGGAAGATTACTGTGCAAATTGGCCAAGCCTAGCGCCTGATTTTAGAGTTAAACAATTGATTATTCGCCGTGTTGCTCAAATGGTACGTAAAATGCACGCCGTTGGTATTAATCACCGCGACTGTTATATTTGCCATTTTTTACTACACTTGCCTTTCTCAGGTGAAGAGCAGGATTTGAAAATCTCGGTGATAGATTTACATCGAGCGCAACTTAGAAAGAAGGTTCCAACTCGTTGGCGTGATAAAGATCTTATTGGGTTATACTTTTCTTCATTAAATATCGGCCTAACAAGCAGAGATATTTTCCGTTTTATGAAGGTTTACTTTGATTCGCCTTTACGAGAAATTTTAAAAGAAGAACAAGCTTTGGTACTCAAAGCAGGAAGCAAGGCAAAAAAAATCCAAGAGCGTACAAAACGCCGTGGTTTATAGATAAACAATTTGTTGGGGTCTTATATGGTCGTTGAATTTGATAAAATGATACAACAAGTTATCCCACTCGGTGTGTCAGATTTAGATATTTCATCTTACTTTCATGTCGCATATGGCATTGATCATAATTTTTTATATGGTTGTGGCGTATCTATTGCCTCATTGTTGATGCACAATGAGCGCACCAATTTTTCTTTTCATGTATTTATAGACGATTCAATTAGTGATACTGATTTGGCTCGGTTTAGGGAGCTCAGTGACGACTATAATGTACAAATTACCCTCTATATAATTAATTCTAGTAGTATAAAAACACTTCCTACGACTAAGAATTGGACGCATGCTATCTATTTTCGATTTATTGTTGCAGAATACTTCATCAATAAAATAGATTATCTATTGTATTTGGATGCCGATGTTGTTTGTAATAATTCGATTGAGGGGCTTACTCAGTTAGACTTACAAAATAAAGTAGCCGCGGTTGTCACTGAACGAGATGAAAATTGGTGGAAAAAACGAGCTCAAACTTTAGGTTTCCCCGAAGTATCCGCAGGATATTTCAATAGTGGTGTGATGTATGTAAATTTAGCCGTTTGGGAAGAAAATCAGGTTACAAAAAAATCAATGTCATTACTTATGGATACGAATATTAATCATAAGATTAGTTATCCTGACCAAGATGTGTTGAATATATTATTAGCAGATAAAGTCGTTTATTTGGATGTTGTTTATAATACACAATTTAGCTTAAATTATGAGTTAAAAGATCAATTTCACTATCCTGTTAATCAAAATACTATTTTTATTCACTATGTTGGACCAACTAAACCTTGGCACGAATGGGCTACCTATGAAACAGCCAAACCTTTCTCTGATGCTCGATCAGTGTCACCTTGGAATAACGTACCATTATTAAAGGCTAAAAATAGCAACCATTTGCGTTATTGTGCTAAGCATATGTTTAACCAAGGTAAATTATTTTCTGGAATCAAAAATAGCATTCAATACTTTTGGGCTAAATTAAGTAATTAATCATTGGGTAAATTATGCCTTTTTTAGAAAGAAATCAGAATACTCTTTCGAAGTATAATAAAGCTTTAATCTTTATGTTTGTTGTGCTTTTTTTTGTGGACAATGTTACTAGGTATAAACACATGCTATTCTACCTAATGATAGCTACATGTTTGGTATATTTATCATTAGACACAAGAAAGGTGCTAAAAAGATTAAATAATAAACTTTTATACTTAGTCGTGTTGTTTTCATTGGTTTTTTATATTTCAATAAGTTACTCAAGCATGCCTGATGCATCAATGAGAGCGATTAATAATAACTTCTTTAATTATGGGGTGCTTAGCCTATCTCTTTTATTACCGATTCTTCTCTACAAAGAAAATATAAAAACGATTTCAAATTTACTATTGACTAGTTTTTCTGCATCATTAGTGGTTGTTTTACTTATTGAACTATATCGGTACTATGAGGCTTATCAGAATGGTATTTTACCATTTACAACCTATAACTTTAGGAGTGTTTCAGATGCCTTGGTTTTTTACTTTCCTATAATTCCGATCCTTTGGTATCTATTGCCTAAATCTAAGCTAATTTATTTTTATATACTAAGTGTTGTATTTTTATTTGTTTTGTTAGGGACTCTTTCCCGAGGTGGGTGGGTTGCTGTGGCTATGGCAGGTTTATTATTTTTATGTTTTAAACGTCCATGGAAATTGATTGGCTCGATACTATGTATCTCGTTAATTTCATTGATCTCATTAAAATCAATCTACCCAGATATGACTAAAACTCTATTTTATAAACTACTCATCGATATAAAAATGGTACACAGGGAACAGCACTTGAGTTAATTTTAGAGAATCCAATTATTGGATATGGATTTGGTGATAAAATATACATTGATAAATATAATAGTGTTGTACCAGAAAAACCGGATTGGGTATTTAAGAAGTCATTGGGGCCTCATAATATCTGGCTATATATTTGGTTTGGTGTAGGTATCTCGGGGCTGATTGCTTTTAGTGCGGTTTTTTTGTCGATGTGTTTTTCCTTATTCAAGGAAATCAAAAGTACAGTCAATGAATCAAAAAGCTATTTTGCATTTATAGCGTTATTAATGAGCCTCATTAGCTTTTATCTGGTTCGAGGGATGTTTGAGCAAGTGGACCTAAAACCATTAGGTGTTCTTTTAGGTTTTTTAATTGCTATGATGGGGCACAGTTCAACAAAGAATAAGAGAAAGCACTATGAATAACCTCATAACAAATAAATATGTGCTCGGCGAAGTGGGTAAAGCTGATAATTCCTTGTTATCATGCTTAGATGTTATTTATGGTTCTGATGAAAACTATCAGTTTGGAGCTGGGGTTTCAGCGGTGTCTTTACTCATAAATAATCCAACCACATTTTTTAGATTCCATTATTTTCTAGATAAAGTTAGCTCTGATTTTCTAGAGAAACTTAAAGTTATTGCAAGTCAGTTTCAAGTGGAATTTCATGTTTATGAATTAGATAACAAATTACTGAAAACACTTCCTGCTTCTGATGTTTGGTCATCAGCGATGTACTTTCGGTTAGTTGCCTTGGATTATCTGTCGAGTGATTATGATTTTGCTCTCTATTTAGACGCGGATGTTATGTGTAATGGTATCTTAGATTTAACGACTAATTTAATCAAAGACAAAGTCTGTGGTGTCGTTGCTGATGATATCGGTGTAAGAACGAAAAGTGAAACAAGGCTTCATGCGCCTTCACTAGCAAAGACTTACTTCAATTCTGGTGTCATGTTTGTCAACTTAAAAAAATGGCATGAAAAGCAGATTACCCAACAATGTTTTGAGTTGTTATCAGCAGAAAATGCTAAGCAACGATATAAATATCCTGATCAAGATGTGTTAAACCTTATTTTAAGAGATGACTTAGAACTACTTAGCCAAAGATTTAATACTGTTTATACATTAAAAAATGAATTATATGACTCAACTCACCAAAAATATCAACAGGTTATTACACCTGAAACAGTCCTAATTCATTACACAGGTGTGAGTAAACCTTGGCACACATGGGCAAATTATCCCGCTTCCCAACCTTTTTATAAGGCTTTGATGCAATCGCCTTGGACAACGAATGACTTAAAACCTGCAACTAAATTTGTTGAAAGAAAAAAAGAGTATAAACACTTATTAAAACAAGGAAGGTTTATTAAGGGGTTTTTATCAGGGAGCCAATATTTGTTTATGAAAATGTTCAGGAGCAAAAGATACTAATATGATTAATAAAATAGTTTTCACAGTAACTCCTATTTATTCTATTCCACCGAAAAGTGCGGCTGCGATTGAGTCGTGGATGTATAATGTTGCGAAGAGATTAGATATCGAAAACCGTATTGTTTGTATACAAAATGAAGGGTATTCGAGTCATTCTATTGTGAATAAAAATTGTGAAATTGAACGCATCAAATTTGGAAAGGTGTACACAAGGTTATTTAAAAAATGGACAAGACTGGATCCTTATTCTTATGCAGATAGGATTGTTAAAATTAAACATAAATTTGCTCCAGTTCCTAATGAAAGCGTTATTTTTGTGCATAATCATATTAAGTCTTTCAAGAAAATAATAAAAAAAGAAGGGCATAGCAATGTTGTATTGCATATGCATAACTTTTTTGAACCTAAAGACGTACCAGAAGACATCAAAATTATTGTACCAAGCCGTTTTATGAAGGATTGGTTCCGTGAGCGATTGCCAAAAGCATATATTGAAGTGGTTCGTAATGGATTTGATGGTGAAATTTATGCTCAACCACCGGAAATCAATCGTGAAGATTTTGGACTGACACAAGAAGATAAAGTTATTTTATTTGCAGGTAGAATAGCTAGAGACAAGGGAGTGCTTGAGTTAATGCAGGCTTGTCAGGTTTTCTTCAAAGAGGATAAACGCTATAAGCTAGTGATTGTCGGTGACCCAAACGCGGCATTGAAAGGTGAGCTAGCACAATATCAGGATGAGGTCAAAAACTACGCAAAAAACTTGGGTGAGCAGTGTATTTTCTTAGGTGGAGTGCACCCTGATAAAATTAGACACTATTATTCATTTGCAGATGTGATTGCAGTACCTTCTATAGCACCAGAACCATTTTGCATGGTAGCACTTGAGGCTATGGCTTCAGGTCGACCAGTTATTGCATCTCAACGTGGTGCAATGGTTGAATTTATTAAGCACAATGAAACGGGTTTTATATTTCGTGAACCATTATCAGCCGCTAGCATGGCGGATGATATTAATAACGCTTTAAATCATGATAATAGAAGTCAAATAGCCGATGCTGGAAAGCAGTATGCCTATGACAATTTTACCTGGGAAATTGTGAAAAACGAATTGAGAAGTGTTATTGATAAGTGGTATAAATAATTTTTGCATAAGTTCTGAGCATACGTTATTAATATATTGTATTGGCGCAAATCTTGCCTACTCTATATTGAGTTAAGATGGTTTCCATCAGAATGTTGAATTTAGTAACTTATTCAACTAGTTACAGTTATTGATGTTTTTAGCATATTTTTCAGATTATTATGAATAGATATTAGGCTATGATAGAGTTTTTATATGTTCTAAAGTGATTATATTGGAGCTAAAGATAAAAACTGTTTCTTTATCATAAACTAAGTATCGAATAATAATATTCAGTAAGGTTAACAAAATGCTAAGTCATGAAATGATCAAATCACTAGTTGAAATAAGCGGCAGTAAAGCTAATGATCGTGATGACGGCTACTTTCATATTGCTTATGGGGTCGATGAAAAGTTCCTCTACGGTGTTGGCACATCAATTTCATCGATCCTTATTAATAATAAAGAGACGCATTTTCATTTCCATATTTTGGTTGATGACCTAACAGACAAACAGCTTTTCCAACAGCTAGTTGAGAGTAGCCAGCATAAAATAACCATTTATTTGATTGATAACCAAGAATTTAAGCGGTTACCGTTGCCATCGCAAGCTTGGAGTCATGCCATTTATTTTAGATTAGTGATTATCGATTATCTTTCACAATCAATTGATAAATTACTCTATTTGGATGCAGATGTTATTTGTAAAGGTAACCTTTCATATCTAAAAACATTGGAGTTTAATGAAAATATTTATCTTTATGCAGTAAAGGATAAATTTTGTAGTGAAAAGAAACAGCTACCAATGGAGATGAGTAAATACTTTAACTCTGGATTTTTGTATATGTCAATCCAGAAAATGGTTGAAGAAGATATTCCGAATCGGGTGATTGAATTAGTAAAAAGTAGTCATTTTACTCATCCAGATCAAGATGCCTTGAATATTTTACTTAATAATAAATTAGTGAATATCAGTGAGAACTTTAATTTTATGTTCTCTTTAGATTGGTATATTACCAGTAAGAGGGATATTAATAATATACCTGATGAGGTTGTTTTTATTCACTTTGTTGGTTTAACTAAGCCATTTCATGAATGGGCAAATTTCTATAGTGAATATCAATTTTTTGAGATTGCACGACAGAATTCGCCTTGGAAAAATATCCCTTTACTTAAAGCCGAAAGTTATAAGCAATTATCCCGTAAAAAATCACACCTAAGAAAGAATGGGAAGTTTTTGCAATTTTTATTAGCAACAGCAGAATATATGAAAAAGAAAATATTTCATTAAGGGAATGCTGACTTAGTCAGCATTACTCTGCTTAGTTTGATAGCTTTCTGTTGATCAAAATTGCTACTAAAATATTGTATAGAAAGAAAATATCTAAGAATATAAATTCAAAGAGGCAGTAAATTAAAAAATAGCCAATAGAAGAAACAAGTATCCCGACATTGAGAATATTTTTTTGGATTTTTATCGAACTAAGTAGATCTTTTAAATTAATAATATAGGCCAAACAGAATAAAATTAAACCACCTAAACCAACGTTATACATAATGTTTAGGAAGAAGGGATCATCATTATTATGTACGTACTCTTTTTTACGCTCTGAGTAGACACCTCCTCCAGAAAACCGCTCAGCATGGTTATCATTAAGATACTGGTTATAAGATACGGAACCATATCCCACGCCAAAAACTATATTTTTATTTTCATGAGTAAAAATAGGAAGTCTTGTTAAAATAATTTTATCTCTACTTGAGGTAATATTTTTAGCACTTAGAGTCTGATTTATTTTATTTTTTACTTGAGGAATTGTGGTATATGCAATAGTTGTAATACTTAAAGAAGCAATTATGAAAATGACTATATATAAAACAAATCTTTTAATACTTTTGGAGAATAAAAATAAAATAATCAGTGATTCAATAAGTAATGAAAGAACACCACCTCGGCTACCAGTATAGAGTAAAAAACAGAAAGCTAAAATAGATAAAATGAACATCGCAGCTTTTAATATTTTATTTTTAAAAATAAAAAAGGCGCTAAAAGTGAATGGAAAAAGTAAGGTAGTATAGTGAGCAAAGCCATATCTGAGCTGCAAATATAAAGGCAGGTCACTACTTTTAAATTGCTTTAATACAGGTGAAATAAAGATAGTAAAAGCCAGAGTGGCAATTAGAGCATAACTGATTGTTTTTATTGATTTTGATTCATTATTTTTAAAGGCTATTAAAAATAATGAGATAATAATGACATAGCGCCAGTCATTAAAAAATTCTTTGAGTGCCTCTAGAGTAAAGCCGGGGTAAGTAAAAAACAGGATACAAGACAAACACCATAAGTTGAATAAAAAGAATACCTTCTTACCCCTAACAAGGTTAATAATGTTATCTTTAATATGGATCTTATTTTTTATAATGACATAAATAGTGTAAAGGAAAAGCAAGGCGGCAGAAATGTTTAAAACACCTTGAGTATCATTTGTAAACATACCCAACATGACAAGAGAAACTAATAGGAAAGGAAGTTGGCTAATAATACTGTTTTTTATATTCACAAATCCGCCTGCTGATGAATGTCATTTTTCTTTTTAGGGTGAGCAAACGCTACGAAATGTTTTTATCGTGCTAGATAACTTATCTTTGATTGCTAATGTATGAATTGTATTTATCATATACTTGAATGTCCAGACTATCAGGCAGTTAACATTGCGATTTAGTTTAAGATATTTGATTTCTATTAATCATTTCGATGTTTAAGGATCGACTTATGCCAGAACTACCCGAGGTTGAAACCAGTCGTAGAGGGATAGAACCACATCTTGTTGGTAACTCAATTCAGTATGCAATTGTTCGTAACAGCCGCTTACGTTGGCCTGTATCAGAGCAAATTAAAAGTTTATCTGATGAAATGATTTTAAGTGTACAAAGGCGCGCTAAGTATCTGTTAATCGAACTAAAAAATGGTTGGATTATTATCCACTTAGGCATGTCGGGTAGTCTGCGTATATTGTTGGAAGAATTGCCTGAAGAAAAACATGACCATGTTGATTTGGTATTAAAAGATGGCAAAGTACTACGGTACACGGATCCTCGGCGCTTTGGTGCGTGGTTATGGTGTGATGATCTTGAAACGAGTCGTGTTTTATCCCATCTAGGCCCAGAACCTCTTTCTGATGAATTTAATGCTCAATATTTATTTGAGCAGGCAGGAAAGCGAAAAATAGCCATTAAACCTTGGCTGATGGATAACAAGGTTGTAGTGGGTGTTGGTAATATTTATGCTAATGAAGCACTATTTGCGGCGGGCATTTCACCAGAAAAAATCACGCACACATTGACTCTTGAACAATCGATTGATTTGGTCCAGCAGATCAAAAAGGTACTGCAGCGCTCTATTGAGCAGGGTGGAACCACGCTGAAAGATTTTCTACAATCCGATGGGAAACCAGGGTACTTCGCCCAAGAATTGTTTGTATATGGTAAAAAAGGTGAGCCTTGTTTGATATGTGGCACGCCAATTCTTAGTATCAAACAAGGCCAACGCAGTACCTTTTATTGTCCTCAATGTCAAAAATAAGCTTAAATTTTATTCAGCTTTTTTAGCATCGCTTCAGCGACAACGGGCGGAAGGAAAGAAGAAATATCGCCATCATGGAGTGCCACATCTTTTATCAGTGACGATGAAACAAAAGATAAGCTTTGTGAAGGGAGTAAGAATACCGTTTCCAATTCAGGAACAAAATGGCGGTTCATGTTTGCGAGCTGCCATTCATATTCAAAATCCGCAACAGAACGAACGCCACGGATAAGTATATTTGCGCCATGTTTTTGTGCGAAATTAGCCATTAGCTCAGAAAAGCCAACCACCTCAACATTGTTTAAGTGCGAGGTGACTTTTTGGGCAAGTTCAACACGCTCTTCAAGGGTAAACATGGGACTTTTGCGTTGGCTATTAGCGATAGCGAGTAATACGTGGTCAAACATTGCCGCCGCACGAGAAACAATATCAATATGGCCTGAAGTAATAGGGTCAAATGTACCAGGGTAAATCGCTTTATGTTTCATAATATTGATATCTCGTTGTTTGTTAACGCTAATTTAAAAAATTTAAATTAAGTAATATGTGCATATTATCAACATTATCGACTATTAAGTGCTGTTGCAACCGACTAATGATGCCCTAAGCAAATTTTAAAGCTATTTTTAGGTGCATATTCTGCACACTTTAATAAAAGGTTTATGTTAAGATAGCGCCAATTTTGGTAAGTGAATCAGATCGAATGTTATTGCGTTTATATCAGGTACTTCTTTATCTTATCCAGCCACTCATTTGGGTACGCCTATTAGTGCGGGGTCGCAAAGCTCCCGCGTATCGTAAGCGTTGGGGTGAACGTTATGGTTTTTGTGCTGGTAAAGTTGCGCCGGGCGGTATTCTGCTGCATTCAGTATCTGTTGGTGAAACCCTTGCTGCTGTGCCTTTGGTACGGGCATTACGGCATCACTATCCGTCATTGCCGATTACGGTAACCACGATGACACCAACAGGCTCCGAACGAGTCGTTTCGGCATTCGGTGATGATGTCTACCATGTCTACCTTCCTTATGATCTCCCGTGCTCTATGCGCCGTTTTCTTAATCAAGTTGATCCTAAATTAGTAATTATTATGGAAACGGAATTATGGCCGAATATGATTAATCAACTTAATCGTCGCCAAATACCCTTAGTGATTGCGAATGCGCGTTTGTCTGAGCGCTCTGCGGCAGGCTACCAAAAATTAGGTAGTTTTGTGAAACGTATGTTGCGTAATGTCACGATGGTTGCTGCACAGCACCAAGAAGATGGTGAGCGTTTCATCAAGCTAGGGCTAAGACGTGTGCAATTAAATGTCACGGGGAGCCTTAAGTTTGATATTTCCGTTACCCCAGAGCTTGCGGTTAGAGCCGTCACATTACGCCGGCAGTGGGCGGCACATCGACCCGTTTGGATTGCCACTAGCACCCATGAAGGTGAAGAAGCTATTGTGTTAGCGGCACACCAGCAATTATTAAAACAATTTCCTGATTTATTACTGATTTTAGTTCCTCGTCATCCTGAACGTTTTGCCAAAGCAGAAGAACTCACCCAAAAAGCAGGCCTTAAGTTTATTCGTCGTAGTGAAGGTATTGTGCCTACTCCTGATATACAAGTGGTTGTCGGGGATACGATGGGGGAGCTGATGTTGTTATATGGAATTGCGGATTTAGCATTTGTTGGTGGCAGCCTTGTGGAAACAGGGGGACATAACCCGTTGGAAGCGGCAGCACATGCGTTACCTGTTTTAATGGGACCACATACGTTTAATTTTAAGGATATTTGTGGGAAGCTGAAGCAGGCGGATGGCTTAATTACGGTGACTGATAGCGATTCAATGGTTCAAGCCGTCACTAGCCTCCTGTCAGACGAAGATTACCGTTTATATTATGGTCGTCATGCTGCGGAAGTTTTGCATGAAAATCAGGGGGCGCTACAACGTTTATTAAAGCTTTTACAACCTTACTTGCCTCCGAGAGAGCAATAATTTTAACGATTATTTCTAATTCAGAATATTGAACTTGAATAAAACGACAATAGATGATGACTATTTGTCTTCCTTTCTTATTATTCGCTATAAACTATAGTAGAATCTGCCGTTTAATTTCCATTGGTGCTATTAGGTGTGTATTTTTATGCATGATGAGTTTGCCTAATAGATAGTGGGTACTTTTACTCAATTATTTAAGACAGTATGCCAGCAATCAATCAATCAACATCAAACAAATATGTTTATTTATGGGTCATTGGCTATGCGGTTGCATGGATTCTAGCCAGCTTTCACTTAGATCCTACAGTGCCTTATGATACGGTGGAAGCCGTTAACTGGGGGATGAATGGGGAGTGGGGTTCACCAAAAAACCCTTGGTTTGTTGGTGTTCTTATGTGGCCTGCTATTTATTTGGGTATTTCCTACAGTTTTTACTGGTACTTTATTCATTTTGTCGGGGTTGCCTTTGGTTTATTGGGGGTCTGGAAATTAGCATACCGTTTAACAGCATGTCGTGACCTAGCTTGGTTTGCGATGTTGATGTTGAATTTATCGGGTGTGATTAATTTTGATATCATTCCTTACAATGATAACTATATTTTAGTGACCTTTTGGGCTTGGATAATCTACTTTTTCTTACGAGCCGTTTATGAAAATCCGGCTTGGTGGCTGCTTTTTGCTTTATTTGCAGGTTTGGCGACAATGGGGAAATATTCAACATTATCGCTGGTAGGATCGGTATTTTTATTAACGTTATTTGTTAAACAAGTTCGCCAAAGTTATCGTTATCCTGTTTTTTATTTAGCGATTGCACTTTGGTTTGCGATTGTATTACCTAATTTCTTTTGGTTAATGGCGAGTGATTTTTCTGCCTTTAAATGGGTGGATTCACAGATTGACCCAGGCTTTAATTTGCATACGACTAAGGCGGCGCTCAGCGTATTTTATCCTTTAATTATTGCCGCCATTATTTTATATAGCTGTGGTGGGAAATTAGGTTGGCCGAAATCGCTAGCAAATCGTATGGCGAATTTCTTGGTTCTTTTCCCATTAGCGGTGATCTATGGTTGGTTCTCTTTCCATGACGGTGGGCGTATTACCGAATGGTTGCAACCCTTTATGGCAGCTTGTGCCCCGCTATTTATTGGCTCTATAACAGTCATGCCGACTAAATCACTCAGAAAACCACTGATTGGTTTAGCCCTTTTCGGTGTCGTGGTTCTGTTAGGTTATTGTGTTGTGCAAGCGGCTAATATTAAGGGCGCAGGGCAAAAATTTATTGGCGTGAAAACGTTGATCGCGGAGGGTGAAGATCGCTGGCATGAACGTTATGGCGTTCCACTAAAATATGTTGGTGGTGAAGATAATTTACATCAATGGTTTATTATCTACGCAAAAGATAGGCCACATGTGATCCAGCCTTGGACCCTTGAACATCATATGCCGCCGAATGTGTATAATCGCAAGATTACAGAAGCGGAGATCCGTCAGCATGGTGCATTGCTGTTAGGTCGTAAGTATGATGATTGCGCTCATGAGAATTTTGATAAGGTTCGTCAGTACTGGCCACAATTTACGATTGAGAAAGAAGATGTTATCTATCGTTCAGAGCCGGATGCTGAGCCAGAAACTATGTGTTTTGGGTTTATTGCGCCTGAAAAGTAGATTGAATGTAACGCCTCGTCTAACAAGGCGTTACATGAACAATTATTTAATTATCTTTAACTTAATGCCTAAACGGATTAAATTATTTGATTTTGAGCCATCATGGAATAGTTTAAACACGCTTAACCAGTTCATATACCCCAAGTAATTTAGTTGGAAGAAGTCAGGGTTTTTGCTTACGCATGTTATGTAGATTCCTTGATCATCATCAATCATACCTGAAGCTAAAAAGTCTTTTTGCGTTTTGAATATAAGATTATAAAATTCAGGCCATTTTTCTTTACTAGCAACCAATACTCCACCAATAATATGTGGGTCATTATTTAAGACAGTTTCTAACACGGCTTTTTCATCCGTAAGATCTAAAGTATTTTTGATAGTGAAAAGATGAACTTTATTTTTATCGAAAGGATGATTCCATTCAGTTATACCATAACGTATTGAATTATTACGAATATAACCAAAATCAACCCATGCAACTAAGTCACTATCAACAAGGTTTTCATCAATGGCTTTTTTAACAAAAAAAGACTTTATATTGTTGATCAAAACATATTCAGGCGACCAATACTCAGGGTAGCGTAAGAGTTTAGGTTGGATTAACGATTTAAATGAATCACTGTTTTGTATTTTGGCTATTTTTTTGAGGATAAATTTAAATTTTTTCTGAAGATCAATTGTGATTATATGGGTTGGTTTATCTTTCCTCAGAGCAAGAATTTTTTCCTTAAATTCTGAGGATGTAAAAATGACCATTTTATTTTCGAGCTTAGCTAATCTACGGAAATACTTTAAATAAGTATTATTTGTACGCTCTAAAGATCTAGAACGGCCATTTGCTCTATTCCAGTTTCCTCTACCAATATCAAAAAAAGCAGTTACTATTGTTATTGATTCTTTCATAAAATGTGGCTAGCCCGTTGTAGTATAAAATTTAGTTATAATCAATCAGTGATATATAAATCATGAGACTCTAGATTTCAATTTTTCAAATACTTCATTAGGTTTTATTGAACTCATAGTACCATCCACAGATTTAATTTCATGTTGCTCTAAACCATAGCCGCCAATCAGCCCGGGATCTGTTGGGCCAAACAGGGTGAAATTCGGTTTATCTAATGCGGCGGTTAGATGGCTAAGGCCTGTATCAACAGAAACCACCGCCTTAGCATTAGCAATTTGTAGAGCAACTTCGGCTAAGGTTAATTTAGGCAAAACTTCGACAAAATCAAACCCATCTGCAAGACGTAATGCCCTTTGGTGTTCATGCTCTGCGCCCCATGGCAGTTTTATTTTTAAACCACTGTCGGCCATTAACCCAATCAGTTCTCGCCAGTGCTCTTCAGGCCAGTGTTTATCATCACGAGTGGTTGAATGCAAGAACACCACATAGTCATCCTGTGTGACTGTGGGGGCATGTAAAAAATGTTGAGCGATGGCATAGTCACCTTGCGCTTTAGGACTATCGTAGCCAAGACTCGCGGCAAACAGTTGGCGAATACGTTCTACGGCGTGCTGTTGCTTACTAATTTGGTATTTATAGTCGTAAAAAAAACTGGCAATAGGCTCTCGAATACTGTGGCGATCATAGCCATGTTTAGGGCCATCTGCGAGACGCGTGACCAGAAAGGCACTTTTCAATAGGCCTTGAGCATCAATAATCGCATCATAGCGGGTTGCAGTCAGTTGCTGGCGAAATGCAGCACGTTCGGCGCGAATGGGGGCAGAAAACCAGTTTTTACGCCAACGGCGGATAGCAACAGGGATCACTTGATTGACTGCGCTGTGCCATGTGGGGATCTGCGCAAAACCCTCTTCTACAACCCAATCGAATTGGATATGAGGAAAGGCTTGCTGTGCATCCGTTAGTGCGGGTAGGGAGTGTAACACATCCCCCATCGATGAAGTCTTTACTAGCAGTACGCGCATCAAGCAACACCTATTTGTAATCGCGCCAGCGCATCAACCACTAATTGAGGCTGAATATCGATGAGACTTTGATGATAACCGCTTGCCCCATTACCTTTACGAACTTTATGGTAGCCACTAATTAAGCGGATAACTTCTGCTTTATTCGATAGTGGAGGCGTAAAATCAGGGCTACTTGGGCCATATAGGGCAACAAGCGGTTTATCCAATGCAGCAGCAACATGCATCAGTCCTGAATCATTGCTGACAACGGCCTGACAGCTAGCAATTAAATTCACGGCTTGTTCTAAAGACGTTTTACCTGCAAGGTTGCTACAATGCTCATGCGCACTGTCCGTTAGGCTTTGGCGAATTTCCTCACCTGCATCATGATCTTTTTGTGAGCCAAATAAGAGAACTTGATAACCTTTTTCGCTGATCAACTGCTCCGCTAGCGCGGCGTAGTGATAGTGCGGCCAACGTTTAGCCGGACCAAATTCTGCACCAGGGCAGAAGCCAATAATTGGGCGTGTGGTATTGATATTAAACGCTTTAATAGCCTCAGTGACTTCTTGTTCATTAACAGCCAGTTTAGGCCATAAGATAGGCTCTGGAATATCTGCTGCGCTGTGAATGTTTTGCTTATCATAAGCTAATGCAACATAGCGCTGCACCATCAACGGAAAAGCGGCTTTATCTAATGTACGGAGGTCATTAAGTAGTCCATAACGCATCTCACCGCGCCAACCCGTTCGTTTGGCAATTTTGGCAAAGAAGGGCACCAAAGCAGATTTAAATGAGTTCGGAAGAACAATGGCTTGGTCATAACCATTTTGGCGTAAACTAAGGCCAAGTTTACGGCGCTCACCAATCGCGAGCGCACCATGGCCTAATGGCATTGGGATGGCGGCATTGACTTCGGGCATTTTCGCCAATAGAGGGCGGCACCATTGAGGTGCCATCACATCAATTTGTGCTTGAGGATATTGAGCCTTTAGCGTGCGATATAGGCTCTGTGACATCATCATATCCCCTACCCATGAGGGGCCGATCACCAATATTTTCATAAAGTTGTATTAATCTTCTTTATTCAGCCATTGCATATATTCAGCTACGCCTTCGGCAACTGTTTTAAAAGGTGCCTTATAGCCAGCCGTACGTAATTTTGTCATGTCTGCTTGTGTGAAGCTTTGATAGCGCCCTTTTAGTTTCTCAGGGAATTCAATGTATTCAACAGAAACATTTTTATCACTGTGGAATTGTGTCACTGCATCGGCGACGGCTTGGAATGACTCGGCACGGCCTGTACCACAGTTAAAGATCCCTGAAATATTGTTCTGCCAGAACCATAAATTGACTGCGGCAACATCGCCGACATAAATAAAGTCACGGCGGAAGTTTTCACTACCTTCAAATAGCTTGGGTTGTTGGCCTTCATTAATTTGCTTATTCAGATGGTAAGCGACACTTGCCATGCTGCCTTTATGACCCTCACGAGGACCATATACGTTGAAGTAACGGAAACCACAAATTTGCGACTGTGCTTCTGGCAAAATTTCGCGAACGTACTGGTCAAAGAGGAATTTCGAATAGCCATAAACATTGAGTGGCTTTTCGAACTGGCGATCTTCAATAAAATTATCACTACGACCACCGTATGTTGCCGCTGAAGAGGCGTAGAGGAATGGGATTTCGCGCTCTAAGCAAAAATGCAGTAACTCTTTCGAATACTGATAGTTATTGTCCATCATGTACTTGCCATCCCATTCAGTTGTGGATGAGCAAGCACCTTCATGGAATACCGCATCGACATCACCAAAATCATCACCGGCGATAATACTCGCAATAAAATCTTCTTTATCAATGTAATCAGCAATATCGAGGTCAACAAGGTTGGCAAACTTAGTACCGTCTTTCAGATTATCGACAACGAGAATATCTGTACGACCAGCATCATTTAATGCTTTGACAATGTTGCTACCAATAAAACCAGCTCCGCCAGTGACAATGATCATCGGGCATACCTCAAATGGGTTAAGAACAAAAAGGATACGAATTGTTTTTCATAATAGCATTTCTGCGCGCTGACGACACCATAACTGGCAGACAAACATTCTAGAGGCTACATTTTTATAGGGGAATGATCGTGATCTTGGCTGCAAACTTAATTTATTTATGCTGCATCAGTCGATAGTTTTAGTATCTATTATTAAACTCTAAAAATCGTCACATAACAGGAATAAATCATGTCAGAACTATTTTATCAGCAGATTAAAGAGCAGTTAGCCCAAACAGAGGCTGCTGGTTTGTTTAAGCATGAGCGGATAATTACTTCCTCGCAAGATGCAGATATTGAAATTGTTGGTAATAAGCGAGTTGTTAATTTTTGTGCCAACAATTACTTGGGATTAGCAAATCACCCAGATTTGATTGAAGCCGCGAAGCAGGGTATGGATAGTCACGGTTTTGGTATGGCTTCTGTCCGTTTTATTTGTGGAACACAAGATAGCCATAAACAACTCGAAAAGAAATTGGCTGATTTTTTAGGTATGGAGGACGCCATACTCTATTCCTCTTGTTTTGATGCGAATGGGGGATTATTTGAAACCTTGCTAGGCCCCGAAGACGCGGTCATTTCAGATGCGTTAAACCACGCTTCCATTATCGATGGAATACGCCTTTGTAAAGCTAAACGGTATCGTTATGCAAATAATGATATGGCAGAGCTTAGGGCTTGTCTTGAAGAGGCTAAAGCCGCAGGTGCACGCCACATTTTGATTGCGACGGATGGTGTCTTCTCAATGGATGGTGTTATTGCCAATTTGAAAGCGGTTTGTGACCTAGCAGATGAATTCCAAGCATTAGTGATGGTTGATGATTCTCATGCGGTTGGTTTTGTTGGTAAAAATGGCCGCGGCACCCATGAATATTGTGATGTGATGGGGCGAGTAGACATTATTACAGGGACACTGGGTAAAGCGCTTGGTGGGGCTTCAGGCGGTTATACGGCGGCAAAAAAAGAAGTCGTCGAGTGGTTACGTCAACGCTCTCGTCCTTACTTATTTTCCAACTCATTAGCCCCCGCTATCGTTGCGGCCTCGATTAAAGTCATCGATATGATGAGTGAGGGGGATGCGCTACGTGAGCGGTTATGGCGTAATGCCGCGCTATTTCGTGAAAAGATGTCTGCGGCAGGCTTTACTCTCGCTGGCGCCGATCATGCCATTATTCCCGTTATGTTAGGGGATGCGGCGCTTGCTCAAGTTTTTGCAAATGAATTACTAGAAGAAGGTATTTATGTAACGGGTTTCTTCTACCCTGTTGTTCCTCAAGGACAAGCGCGTATTCGTACACAAATGTCGGCGGCACATACGGAAGAAGATATTTTACGCGTTGTAGACGCATTCACCCGCATAGGCAAAAAACTGAAAGTCATTTCCTAATGATAATAATATAAGGCCGTTCTATGAAAGCACTGTCTAAATTAAAAGCAGAACCAGGTATATGGATGACAGAAGTTCCAAAACCGGAACTAGGGCACAATGATGTGATGATAAAAATCCGTAAAACTGCCATTTGTGGTACGGATGTTCATATCTATAACTGGGATGAATGGTCACAAAAAACCATTCCTGTTCCAATGGTTGTGGGCCATGAATATATTGGGGAAATTGTTGAGATAGGACAGGAAGTCAAAGGCTTTAAAATCGGTGATCGTGTTTCCGGTGAGGGGCATATTACATGCGGTCACTGTCGCAACTGTCGTGGGGGGCGCACGCATTTATGCCGTAACACGATTGGCGTGGGGGTAAATCGCCCCGGCTGTTTTGCACAATACCTTGTGTTGCCTGCATTTAATGCGTTTAAAATCCCCGATAATATTCCAGATGAAATTGCTGCTATCTTTGACCCATTTGGTAACGCGGTTCATACTGCGCTCTCTTTTGATCTTGTTGGTGAAGATGTTTTAGTTTCAGGAGCAGGGCCTATCGGTATTATGGCTGCCGCGGTGTGCCGACATGTGGGGGCTCGTCACGTTGTTATCACTGACATCAATGACTATCGATTAGAGCTAGCTAAAAAAATGGGTGTCACTCGCGCGGTGAATGTGGGGCGTGAAAATCTAAAAGATGTGATGAAAGAGCTTGGCATGCAAGAAGGCTTTGATGTGGCTTTAGAGGTATCTGGCTCTCCCGCGGCCTTTCACTCTATGCTAGACACGATGAACCACGGCGGTCGCATTGCTTTATTGGGGATCCCATCTTCAGAAATGGCGATTGATTGGAGTAAAGTGATTTTTAAAGGCCTATTTATCAAAGGTATTTATGGCCGAGAGATGTTTGAAACTTGGTATAAAATGGCGACCTTGATCCAATCTGGGTTAGATCTTTCACCAATAATCACACATCAATTTTCTATCGATGATTTCCAAAAGGGCTTTGACGTGATGCGTTCAGGGCAGTCAGGAAAAGTGATATTAAATTGGGATTAGTCGGTGGTATTCCAGTTGCCGAATTTGTGCGGCAACTGGAAAGCAGTGTTAGGTTTTTGTTGTGTAAAGAACGGCTATTTTGGGGCAGATAATAGTGGCTGTAGCGTCTTATCTTGATAAATTGATTCAACCACAAACATCAGAAAATCAATCCCTTCTAGCGACGTATTTTCTGGTACTGTAAACTCACATACCCCGAGCCTAACTGGCTCCAGCGCCGTATCTTTAGGGTTGACTGTAGAAGGCGTGGGCTGTTTATTCGGCGTTTCAGGCTGCATTTTTAACGGTTTTTGGTCTGTGGGTTGCGAACTTCCTTGTAATAAGGCGCTTACCGAGACAAGTTCTATATCTGCAGGGAGTTGCGGCAAGTATTTCTGTAAAGCACGAACGGTCGAAGGGTGTGGATGACCTATCGCAATCGCATTGCCATGTTTACGTGCATAGGCGACCGCTTTATTAAGTTGAACGCGAGTTTCTTCCTCTGATTGATGGTTATCAAGGAAGATATGGCGGCGTACAACGGGAACACCAAATTCATTTGCGGCTTTTACGGCCTGCGTATTTCCGATGGTCACGCTATCTAAAAAGAAAAAGTTCGCCTTAGACAGTGAGTTCATGACATGGCGCATACCTGAAAGACTAGAGGTCATTTCACTGCCCATATGATTATTCATGCCCTTGGCATAAGGCACTTGGCTAATGGCTCGTTTGATAATACGGTCAATTTCTTCGGCGCTCATGGTTGGTGAAAGGGTGTTTTTTTCGAGTGGTTGCTTGCTAAGGGGTTTCATCGGCATGTGAATGATAACCTCTCGCCCTTGCTGATGGGCTTTATTGGCAACAAGCTGACCATGAGGTGAATCAGGCAAGATAGCAATCGTGATTGGCGTCGGCAGCGCCAATATTTGGTTATCTTCTTTCGTGCGATAGCCAAAGTCATCAATGACTATCGCTAATTTTGCTGCACTAGCCTGAAGGCTCATCATCAAAAGAGATAAACCGATGAGTCGCATAAAAGGCCGGCGTTTTGACATAATTATATTCCTAACTATTTATTTGGCTATCTACCTAGCCAAGGGCGAGGGTTGACCGTTTTACCCTGCCGACGAATTTCGAAGTACAGTGCTGGTCGCTCTTGCCCACCACTACTTCCCACAAGGGCGATAGGTTGCCCAGCGCGAACTTCTTGCCCAACATTGACGAGAGCACTTTGGTTATAGCCATATAAGCTCATATCGCCTTTACCATGTTCAACCACGACGACGAGGCCATAACCTTGTAGCCAGTCAGCAAGTAGTACACGGCCATCGGCAATGGCTTTGACTTGTGTGCCTTCGTTAGCGCCGATAACCATACCTTTCCAGCGTAGCTCACCTGAAATTGCCTCGCCATAATTGTGCAGGGTCTGTCCGCGAACTGGCCATAGTGCTTGCCCCGCAGGGCGGCCTAAGCCACCAGTACGAGACATGAGTGAACGCTCACTCTCTGAAGGTTTATAAGTCGAGCCTTTTTGTTTGGCTTTACGCTCTTTTTCAGCCACCTCAGCACGAATACGAGCGGCTTCACGCGCTTCACGCTCCGCTCTGGCTTTCGCCTCACGTTCAGCACGCGCGATCTTATCTCGCAACCTAGATTCATTTTGTTTCATGATGGCAAGATTTTTTTGATCTTCTTTAAGCGTACTTTCAAGGGCCGCAAGAGTTTGCTTACGTGCTGCCTGAGCCTTATCGAGTTTACGTTTTTCTTGCTGTTGGCGAGCTAAAGCTGTTTTTTGTTCCGCTTGTTTTTGCTGCTCAAGCTGTTTTTGCTGATTTAGTTCAAGGGTGGTGGCCTCAAGCTGTTTAATATTTTTTTCGCGCGCTTGATTGAGGTAGCTATAATAGGCGAGGATACGCTCTTCCCGTTGGCCTTCTTCACCTTTTAAAAACAGTGATAGACCTTGGTGCTTACCTAATCGGAAGGCAGCGTCAAGTTGCTCGGCAAGTAACTTTTCGTGCTCGGCTTTTTGCTTTTGCAATCGGTTAATATTGCTGTTTAATGAGGAAATCTCTTTATCTAATTGCTTAAGTTGAGATTGTGTCTCATGTAGCTCACGCCCTGCCGCAGAAATGTTTTTCTCTTGCTGTTGGAGTTGATTCAGCAATGATGCCCGTTTGGCTTGCTGGTTTTTGACGCTTTTTTCTTTTTCAGCGATATTTTGCAGCAAATTTTGGAGCTGATCTTTATTTTCGGTGATCTGATTGGCCGCCAATACCTGATTAGGCACCAGAGAGATTAATCCACAAACGAACAGGGTTGAAGCAATAGCCTGACGAATAGCTGCTCTTTTCATCCGGTTATGTGTATTGGCCATTCTGATAGAAAACCTCGAATAAATGCGATAGCTGATTATTTCATCTGATAGCGTGAGTTACCAGCACCCTATTCTGAATATTGCAACAAATCGCGCCGAACCAAACGCGTTTTATGACCTGATGAAAACTAAATTATCTTGTAATAATTAGCATATCATCATTTGTCATCCTATTGATTGTATAGTGTATCGCGCCATTTTGTAGCATTAAATCAAATATTTTCAGTGCTCGTTAGTGCCTCTGTGTCTTTTTCCACCACACAGAATGCTTGATTTTAACAGTGCAATTTTTTGTCACGCTTTGTGCTTATGGTAAAATGGTTCGTCTATATTGATAAATAAACGCTATTTTGTCGGGATTAGAGACCATTTCTGCGGAGTGTTTCGCAAAAAAAACAATGTAGTTTGCGCTAACTGGCTGTAATTAGCTCAACACAAAGGTATACTCTGAACCCTTTGGTATTCGTTTTTAACTAACGGGAGTGATTGCCCCCCATGATGCAAGAAATCATGCAATTCGTCAGCCGGAACATGTTATTGAGTCTGGTTTGGATCGCACTATTTGTCGCGGTGGTCGTAATGACCTTTAAAGGTTTGTTCTCTAAATCAAAAGTGATCACTCGCGCGCAGGCGATTGCTCTGATTAATAAAGAAGAGGCAGTCGTTGTGGATTTACGTACTCGTGACGACTTCCGCAAAGGGCACATTATTGATTCTATCAACTTAACGCCATCTGAAATTAAAGACAATAATTTAGGTGAGCTAGATAAACACAAACAGAAACCCGTTATTGTGGTCTCTGCAAGTGGTATGGAATCAGGTAAACCGGCTGAGCACCTCGTCCAGCACGGTTTTGAAAAAGTCTTTATCTTAAAAGAAGGGATTGCTGGCTGGTCAGGTGAAAACCTGCCGTTGGCTCGTGGTAAGAAATAATTTATCCGGCGTGTAAATTGTCATATATCCAATGATGCTCATTTGAGACAGGTTAGTTTGAACATCGGCGGGTCTATACAGTCAAATTCATATGGAAGTTAAAAGGTATTAAAACTATGTCAGAACAAAACAACTCAGAAATGGTATTCCAGATCCAACGTATCTATACAAAAGATGTTTCATTTGAAGCACCGAATGCACCACATATTTTCCAGCATGAGTGGCAGCCAGAAATCAAACTGGATTTGGATACTTCTTCTACTCAATTGACTGAAGGTGTTTATGAAGTTGTTTTGCGTGTTACCACAACAGCAAAACTGGGTGAAGAAACTGCATTCCTGTGTGAAGTTCAACAAGCCGGTGTATTCTCAATCGAAGGTATTGAAGGCACGCAAATGGCACATTGCTTAGGTGCATACTGCCCTAACATTCTGTTCCCATATGCACGTGAAGCAATCACTAGCATGGTGAGCCGTGGTACATTCCCTCAACTGAACCTTGCGCCAGTTAACTTTGATGCACTGTTTATGAATTATTTGCAACAGCAGCAAGGTGAATCAGCGCCAGATACAGAAGCTCAACAGGACGCTTAATGAAAACTGCTTCAATGACAGTCATCGGTGCCGGATCTTACGGCACCGCTTTAGCCATTACGTTAGCTCGTAATGGTCATCAGGTTGTGCTGTGGGGGCATGATCCTCAGCATATCCATACATTACAACAAGAACGTAGCAATCAGGCATTTTTGCCTGGCGTTTCTTTCCCTGATAGTTTATCTCTCGAAGCGGACCTCAAACGTGCCGTGGAAGCGAGTCCGAATATCTTGATCGTAGTACCAAGCCACGTTTTTGGTGATGTACTCAAGCAAATTCAACCTCATCTCCAAGCCAATTCTCGTGTTATTTGGGCGACTAAAGGCTTAGAAAGAGATACAGGACGCTTATTACAAGATGTGGCACGTGAAGTATTAGGCAATGAAATTCCACTCGCGGTGCTATCTGGCCCTACGTTTGCCAAAGAGCTGGCGGCGGGGATGCCGACGGCAATTTCGGTTGCGGCAACCGACAGTCAATTTGGCGATGAACTGCAACAACTTTTCCATTGCGGTAAGAGTTTCCGTGTGTACAAAAACCCTGATATGGTCGGCGTACAGCTTGGCGGAGCCGTGAAGAACGTCATTGCGATTGGCGCGGGTATTTCTGATGGTATGGGGTTTGGCGCGAATGCGCGTACCGCATTAATTACCCGTGGCCTTGCCGAAATGAGCCGGTTAGGTGCGGCATTAGGTGCTGATCCTGCCACCTTTATGGGTATGGCGGGGTTAGGTGACTTAGTGTTAACCTGTACTGATAACCAATCACGTAACCGCCGTTTTGGTATGATGCTCGGCGATGGGGTGAGTGTCAGTGAAGCCGAAAAAGAGATTGGCCAAGTGGTGGAAGGCTATCGCAATACTAAAGAAGTGAAAGCGCTTGCTGAGCGTACTGGTGTTGAGATGCCTATCACGGAGCAAATTTATCAAATCCTCTATTGCCATAAAAATGTGTTAGAGGCTGCACAGGCTCTATTAGGGCGTGCAACAAAAGATGAAATTGCTTATACGCCGACGTCGAAAGATTAAAGTTAAAAGATAAGTGAGTCATTATGTCGCGAGAAGAATTGGATAGGATCTGGGGGTTTATTAAAGAGGAAGCAAAATCGCTTGCTGATTGTGAACCGCTACTAGCCAGTTTTTTTAATGCAACACTGCTAAAGCATGACAACTTAGGCAGTGCGCTCAGCTATATGTTAGCAAACAAGCTAAGCTCTCCCATTATGCCTGCGATGGAAGTGAGGGAGATTGTTGAAGAAGCGTATCGTAATGATGAGCAGATGATCTTTTCAGCTGCAATGGATTTATCCGCCGTGCGTCTACGTGACCCCGCGGTGGATAAATACTCTACGCCACTCCTCTACCTTAAAGGGTTCCATGCATTGCAAGGTTACCGTATTGGGCATTGGCTATGGAAAGAGGGGCGCCAAGCGCTTGCGGTTTACCTGCAAAATCAAATATCAGTCACTTTTGCAGTGGATATTCACCCTGCTGCTCGTATTGGTTGTGGCATTATGCTGGATCATGCTACGGGCATTGTGATTGGTGAAACTGCCGTTGTTGAGAACGATGTTTCTATTCTTCAATCCGTGACTTTAGGTGGTACAGGCAAAACCTGCGGTGACCGTCACCCTAAAGTACGAGAAGGCGTGATGATCGGCGCTGGCGCGAAGATTCTTGGTAATATTGAGATAGGTCGTGGCGCAAAAATTGGTGCTGGCTCGGTTGTTCTTCACCCTGTTCCCCCTCATACAACCGTCGCGGGTGTACCTGCTCGGGTGGTTGGCAAGCCAAATAGTGATAAACCATCATTTGAGATGGATCAGAACTTTAATGGTTCGATTTATGGTTTTGAAGATGGCGATGGGATTTGAGAAGAGTCATTATTTTATCTGAGCTGAAACTGCTAAAAGATATGGATGAATATACTAGCCATACAGATGAGTTATTTCATGTTACTGTATCACAATTTATTGAACCTTTTAATAATAATAACGACAAGCAATAATAGTTAAACCCTCATCGTCTATTGAATAAATGAGCCTATTTGTTTCATCTATTCGTCTAGACCAGAAGCCAGCTAAGTTTTCTTTTAGTGGTTCTGGTTTTTCTATCCCATAAAAGGGGGTTCTTTTAGTATCGTCAATGAGCTTATTAATGCGTTTGAGCTTTTTTTGTCTTGGGTTTGCCAGTATAGATAGTCTTCCCATCCTTGGTCAGTCCATATTAAAAATCTACTCATTTATAAGCTCTCTTTTCTTTACTTTTCCGGCTTTAAATTGAGCGATTGATTTATTTAAATGTTCGGCATTTGCTGGTGAGCGTAATAAATCGTTTCCATTAGGCTATTGTAATACTCTAAAGACATAACTACAGCATCCTCTGAGTCACGACGAGTGATGATAGTTGTATCTGCATCATCAACAACGCTATCTAATACCGATTTTAGATTATTTCTAGCATCACTAAATGAAATTGTTTTCATTTTCCCTCCTATACTTGTACTTTATTCTGTATAGGTATAATGGCGTTATAAGGACAGTTCAAGCATGCATGGCTGCTAAATCAGTCGCGTAATAATGCTCCTGCGTAACCCAACTGCCTCCATGCCTCGAACACCACCACTGCAACAGAGTTGGATAGGTTCATACTGCGACTATCTGCCAACATAGGGATACGAATTTTTTGCTCAATTGGCATATTGTCGAGTACGTAAGGGGGTAATCCCCGCGTTTCTGGACCAAACATTAAATAATCATCTTGCCGATAGCTTACATTACTGTGGCTTGGCTTACCTTTGGTGGTTAAAGCAAAAACGCGAGCACCGCTAGCAGATTGGTTATTATCAGGACTTAAGCCTTCGCTATCTAAAAAAGCATAATAGTCATGATGGTGTTTGATATCGGCGAATTCACTGTAATCTAAGCCTGCACGGCGTAGTCGCTTATCATCCCAAGTAAAGCCTAGCGGATGGATAAGGTGCAAGCTAAATCCGGTATTGGCACAAAGGCGAATAATATTGCCTGTATTTGGCGGGATCTCTGGTTCGAATAAAACAATATGTGGCATAACGAATGGTTGTATTAAACAGTCAAGTTAGATGGAACAATGAGGAAGGATTTTACGCGCAAATGGTACAAGTTGCATGTAGTTGTTGAAGCTAAATAAAAAAGCGGGTTCGATAAGGAACCCGCTGTTAAGTGAAGGATCTCAATTAAAGGCTATTGCTGCTTATAGCCGTTAGGGTTTTGAGATTGCCAACGCCAGCTGTCATTAACCATATCTTGTACTGAATATTGTGCTTTCCATCCTAAATCATTAAAGGCCTTTTTAGGGCTAGACCAACATTCAGCGATATCGCCAGGGCGGCGCTCAACAATTTTATACGGGATAGGTTTACCTGATGCTTTTTCAAAAGCAGC
>NZ_JAMPLW010000027.1:0-47519 GCF_028477805.1 Providencia sp. PROV268 | reverse complement strand
CCTGCAATTGCTATTTTCATTTTTAATCCTGAAAATAAGTGAATGAAATAATAAATAAAATATTATGAAGAGAAATGTTTATCTGAACGTTCAATTAATTAAACAATCATCTATAGCAGCTAAATAGCGAGTAATAATGATTTGCTCATTAAATTCATTAGTCATTTTGATGCGGCTTTTTTGTCCCATTTGTAGACGCTCTTCATGAGACATTTGAATAATTGATTCCATTGCAGTGATTAAACTTTTAGTAGAACGTGGTTCACATAAATAACCATTAATACCGTGTTCAACCGTCTCTCTACATCCGACATTATTTGTTGTCACGATTGGTTTACCCATTGCTCCTGATTCAAGTAAGGATTTTGGAACACCCTCACGATAGAATGATGGTAAGACAATACAGTCTACTTTTGCTATTTCTTCTTCAACGGAATCTGAAACGCCCAAGTATATAATAATACCTTCGTTTACCCAAGATTGCATTTCTGACTCACTGACTGCTGATGGATTATTAACACCTAAAAACTCGAGTAATCTAAATTCTACCCTTATACCATACTTTTGTTTTAACTCTCTTGCTGCTTCAACATAATACCCTATACCTTTATCATAAAGCATTCTGGCGATTAATAAGAAGCGGATAACTCCATCATCTGGAGCTAAAGATACTTTAAAACGTTCTAAATCCACTCCAGATCCGGGGAGTCGTTCAGTAATTTCTTGTGGTGCAAACCTACTGTTAAGAAAAAGTGCTCTATCTTCTTCATTTTGAAAAAAAATTTTAGATGCTTTTCTTTGACTGAGTTTATAAAGCTTACGTGCTATCTTGGAGGACAAATTTTCATCAATAAACAGAGTTCCCAGACCAGCAATATTATTTATTACTTTAATATTCAGAAATGAAGCTGCAAAAGTACTATATATATTATTTTTAGGCGTAAAATTTAATACACACTTTATTGGATATCGCCTAAAAATACGATAGAAGTTTAGTAAAGTTTGCAGATCCTTCAAGGGGTTCTTACCGCCTTGATCTATAAAAATGTCTACAAATGAACAGCCTAAGCTTTCTAAACGTGCTGAATATTCATCTCTTGGAGCTATTGCTAATACTGTATATCCAGAATTAATGAGACTCTTTATTGTATTTTTCCTAAAGTTATATAAATACCAACTTGTATTAGCTGTTATGGCAATCATAAAAATGAAATCCTATATTTTATAATATTCCCGGTACCATTTAACTAAGTTAGCAATACCTTCTTTTATTCCTACTACAGGTTTATAGCCTGTGATATCAAATAAATCTTGAGTATCTGCAAAAGTCTTATATACATCTCCAGGTTGCATATCACGAAAATTCTTTTTAGCTTCAATTCCTAGCTCATCTTCAAGTGTTTTAATAAAATCCATAAGATTGATAGGTGTACCATGTCCAATATTATATATTCTGTATGGAGCAGAACTAGTTGCTGGTGACCCTGACTCTACTATCCAACTGTCATTTCTCTTTGGAATGAGATCTGAAATGCGAATAACACCTTCAACAATATCATCTATATAAGTAAAATCGCGCCACATATCACCATTATTATTTATATCAATAGTTTCACCATTGATAATTTTTCTAGTAAAAATAAATGGCGCCATGTCGGGGCGTCCCCAAGGACCGTAAACAGTAAAAAAGCGTAGTCCAGTTGTGGGAATATTATATAAATGTGAATAAGAATGAGCCATTAATTCATTCGATTTTTTCGTGGCGGCATATAAAGATACAGGATGATCGACAGAGTCAGATGCAGAGAATGGAGTTTTTTTATTAAGTCCATAAACTGAACTTGATGATGCGTAAACTAGATGCTCAATATTATGGTTTCTACAGCATTCAAGAATATTTAAAAAACCAACTAAGTTACTGTTTGCATATGCATGCGGGTTTTCTAATGAATACCTAACGCCTGCTTGAGCTGCTAAATGGATCACTCGATCAAATTTATTATCATGGAATAAAGTCGACATACTTTTTTCGCATGAAATATCAAGCTGAGTAAAGTTAAAATTATCTAATGTATTTGTCAGTTTTAAACGAGATTTCTTTAAATTTATATCGTAATAATCATTTAATGAATCTAATCCAATGACAGAATGGCCTTGTTTTAGTAATTCATAACAAACTTTTGCACCGATAAAACCAGCGGCACCTGTAACTAAGTATTTCATAAATAAATCACTCTTCCCAATATGAGCCTAGTTCATAATCTGCATTTTTTGGAGATATTGGCTCCCAGCCACTTCCATGACAAAATGTCATTTCTCCAAAATAAATTTTTCCATCACAGTTATACAGATCTACACGTACGTATTCAAAATCTTCAGATAAACAAATCGCTAGTTGTAACATTTTCCCTAGATTTTCAGGAAACATGAAAGTAGTCTCAATTTCATCATATTTAGGCTGTATTTTGAAATTGGCTTTTTTACCATCAATAGTATAAATGGATCTCTTATGGTTACTAAATCTATCAGAATCTATCTGAATAAAAATTTTTTGTTCCTTACTATTAAAAATATGAAATTTATAATCATTGGGAACATGACCATTTTTATCTTTAATCAATTTTTCGCATAAAATTTTTGGCTTTTGTATGTCATAAAAGGGCTCATCTATTTTAGAGCCTATTTTTTCATTCAAATATTGATTGAATTTATTACAAATATTATTAAGGTTTAACTCATCTTTATTTTTTATAATTAAAACATTTTCTCCACCGCCACCATTAGATGTTTTTAAAACAAACTCATTTGGTAAGTCATCAAAATCTTCAGGTTGGATAAAATTTTTAGCTTTAATTAATGGTATTAAATATTCTTTCCCAATTTTTTTTTCAACATACTCTCTTACAGTGTATTTATCTACAAATTTAGATAGTGTATACGGATTAGTATTTAATTTTCTATGAATTATTTTTTCAGAGAAGGTTTTAGGGTTTTTAAAATTTGGCCAATATTTATGAGTTAAAATAAATCTGGAATATATATATATTTTTTTTCCAACTATTATTCTAATTAAATCTCTAATAGCATTTTTTATTTTCTTTTTCATATTTGGTTATTTGTTTAATAAAATTATTTAAATAATGGTTGTATGAGAAGTTGTCTAATATAAACTTAATTTTTATTTCTCGATTTTTTTCTAAATGACAGGCAGTATTTAGTAACTGTTCAAACTGATAAGGAAACATTGTATCTGAAGCACAACTTTGTGTTACAAAGCCTAGATTATCATTTTTGATTATATCATAAATTCCATCAACTTTTGATGATACAACAAAGCACCCTGTTGACAAAGCTTCAATTATAACTCTTGGTAAACCTTCTTTATGGCTAGCGAAGAGAAAAATATCAGAAGCGAAAAGATATTCATAAACATAAGGAGTATGGGGAACGAGTGATATCTTCTCCGTTAAATTTAGTTTTTTTATTTGCATTATAATTTCTTTATAGTACAAGTTATCGATATCTGATGTAGGGCTACCCAAAATATATAGATGCTTATTTTCTATTTTTAAATTAGAAAATGAATTAATAATGGATTTTTGATTTTTTCTTTTACAGATACTCCCTATTGTTATAAAAACTTTATCATTGAATTTATGGTTAAACTGTATTGCTTTTAAATTTTTCTCATCAGGAAGGTTAAATCCAGTATGTACAATGTTAAATTTAGAAGAGTACTTTATCTTTTCATTTTTAGAAAAACAAGAATAACAATCGTTAGATATTAATATAATTTTATCAGATATTCTGGTAGCTATGTAGGATATTAATTTTACTCGATCATTTATTCTAACATACCAAACAATTTTTTTCCTGCTCATGAAAATAATAGGCAAAAAAAATAAAAATGTCCTAATATCATTAATACAAATAACATCATATTTTTTAAGTGAAAAATTAAATATTGATTTACACCATAGAAAAAATAATGAGAATATATATAAAACTTTATGATATATCTTTAAGTTTCGACGAGATAGTAATAATATATTGGGAACATCAAATATATTGACATTTAGTCCATCATCTTTTGCCTTTGATGATAAAAGACCATCTTTCGTAGTTATAATAGTAACATTATATCCTTTATTGTGTAAGCCATTAGCTAAACTTAGCATACTCTTAGGTGCTCCATAAAGACCACTATGGTAGCTATCTATGAAGGCAATTCTTTGAGTTTTTGTTTCTGAATTCATTATATTGTGTTCTCAACTTATAACTATAACTTATTTAAATAAATATTCATTAACTTATTGTAGTTATATTCTATATTAAAGATATCAACATTTATCTCTAATTTACCTTTTATTTTTTTTATATTTATTATGTTATCTAGCCAAGAGTTCATATCATCTAAATCTACATAATTTATGATATTAGATATTTTAGTTGAAGTTGGAACATTTGTGGAGGCAATGATAGGAACACCTGCTAGTTGGCTTTCAATAGCGACGACACCGAATCCTTCGTGAAAAGATGGAAATAATAGAATATCAACATTGTTTTCTAAAAAAGAAATTACAGAGTTTATTCCACCTAAAAAAATAACGCGATCTTGTAAATTTTCTTTTAGTACTAAATTCTCTAATTCTGTTCTTAACGATCCTTCCCCTGCAAGTACAAGTTTATAATAGGATGGTAAATTTGAGAGTAAGTTAATAGTGAACTCATGATTTTTAACGCGCTCAAGCCGACCTACAGAACACAATATAATATCATTTTCAAGCCAACCTTTTTCTTTCCTTATATCTATATGTGATTCTTTTCCTTTCAAATTTATACCACATGCCATAACAGTTACATTTTTTTCGAATAAATAATTACTTTTTGATTGCTCACTAACAGCTATTTTATGTGTGGAGAAAAATTCTATGCATATTTTTAATAAGATCGAACTCATTCTTTTAATAGGAGAAAAATGTTTACTATTACGATTACTATGTATATGAGATATTCTAACTGGAATTTTTAGTAAAAAACCAATTAGTGATATAATACCATTTGTATAACTAACATTGGAGTGAATAACATCAAATTTATATCTCTTAAGTATTGAATATAAATCTTTCATATAGATAAGTTTATTATTTTTACTTGAATTAACTCGTAATATTTTAATACCTTTATCTATAAGTTCATCTTCTAATGTCCCTTTGTGAGGTTTGTCAACAAGAATATATATGTCTAGGTCAGTTCTCTTTTCTAACATTAAGCTTGTTAGATCTCTTAACCAACATTCTATACCCCCTATATCAAGCTGTCCGGTGATAAATAAAATTTTCATCCTTCACGACCTTTAATTGAGTAAATTGTTAATAGAATAATAGTTAGTATAGATACAATCAAAGATGATAACACCGCACCATTAGCACCTATATATAGTATTAAAAAATAACTTAGAGGTATATTAGTTATGAGTATTATAAAGAATAGGATTGGTTGATATTTTATTCTTCTTCGTGCTGTATTAATATTACCAAACACAAGTGCTAGGAATATAAATGGTGCTATCAGAATGATGTTGTTATATAAATGAGAGTATTGAATAAATTCCGTATTGAATATTAGTAAAAAAAGTAACTCTTTGAATAGGAAAGAGAACATGCAAAATAAAAAAGAAATTAAAATAGTAAAGATTAAAAGTATTTTTGTTATATTTTTAAATACATCATGATTGTTATTATAGTATGCTTGAGCCATTTTAGGCGTGAATGCTTGGCATACTGACTGTATAATAATTTGTGCAACTGTAATTATATACATAAAACTTCCAAAAGCACCTAATTCTACCAAACCTGAATGTCTTTCTAACAAAAGTCTTGGGATACTGGTATTAAGGGATATTAATAATGCAGTTATCGCGAGGGGAAATGATATAAGGGTGAGTTTTTTTAAAGTTGAGAATGTAATATTTTTTTTATTAAATTGAAACTTATATTTACGATAATCATAAAATATAAAAACCATTATAGATGATATAATGTAAGTTAATAATGCAATATTTAAATTTTTTGTGAATAAATATGCTAATAAAAATAAAACTCCATTACTAATAGCTCTACTTGTTCGTGATACTGCGATCATTTTCATAGTATCTGACCGTTGATATTCTCCATAAAAAATATCGAAAAGGCAATCAATTAGCTTATATACAGCTAACAATATCACTGAATAAAAATAGGTATCATTAAAAACAAAAATAACGGATAAAACTAATGCAATTATTGAAAAAATAAGTCGTAAATTAAAGTATGTATCAAAACTAAATTGCCTGTTAGTATCTATTACAATATAAGATCTAAGTCCTCCTTGAGCTAACATAAATAATGGATTGAGTATAGCTAATGATAACGTAAAAATACCAACATCATTAGGTGTGCCAAGTTTATTTATTATAATAAGTATACACCATTGAGAAAATGAAAAAGATAGATTACCTATTAAAGTATATGTAGCACCCTTAAAAATTTTCACATTATTTAGAAGTTTGGACAATATTAGCATAATTCACACTTTTTATTTTTTTGTTTGAAAAATTTCTTATAATAATAAAAAAACCACAAAGAAAAAATAATGTTAAAGGAGTAATTCTTATACTCTCTAATATAGAGTAGAAAAAATAATAAATATATATTCCGAATAAAAAGTAATATTGTTTCTCATTATAATTACGTCTTGATATAAAAAGCATTATTGGGTAAATGATGAGTGTTGAGAAGAATAAAAATGCAGAAATAATACCAAAATTTACTGCGTATGCTATATATGTATTGTCTACTATAATAAACGATGGAAGTAATGATGGTGATAAGTACTTTAGATAATTCAACGCCTCTAAAATATATTCAGCTCTACCATTTGTAATATTATCACTACCTTTACGACTAAACTTGTCTATTATGGTGGAATTTATTATTTCCCCAATTATTGGTAATAACATAAAAAGGCTAAAAATGATGCATGTTATTAAGGTAATAATTAAGGTGTATTTAATACTAACTCTATTTTTTAAATAAAAAGGTAATATAAATAATATCGAAATAAGTGGTGATAGTATTGACGTTCTACTATTACTATACAAACAAAGTGGAATGATTAAAATAAATGAAATTAATGATAATAATAATTCTTTTTTATTTTCATAAAATAGGAAAGAATATAAGTTTAAAAATAGAGGTAAGGATAAGACTAAACCTAAAGAGTTGGGATTATCAAACATTGCAGAAAACCCCACATATAGAGAGGATGAAAACTCCATATATATATATATACAAATTAAGATACTAAAGGTAGAAGAGTAAATGATAGTTTTTGAAAGATTATTTAATAACCATTGTGCTGTTATCACTGACATCATCATAATAAGTGTCAACTTTGCTAAGGAGAACAAACTATCTAGATTTGGCTCAAAAAATATTGAGAAATAAGCAAACAATAATCCCAATAATATATTAAAGGAATAGAGCAGAGTATCTATTTTTATCTTTTTATTTTTTTTTATAAAATAAATAAAAATAATTAATAGGCAAGAGACAAGGAAAAGAATATTAGCAAAATTATAATTCTTTAACTTATCAAATGTTAGGATAAGATAAAAATTTATATACAGTAATGGTATCAATATATTGTTGATTGAAGAGGTTGAAATTTTCATTAAGTTTTATCGTTCTTTAGTAGAATTAAAAATAATTTCACAGTACTGTATTTCAAATACCCATAGCTACCGCACTGGGTTGTCGGGTCCCAGAGCACCATCGAATTCTACATTCGTGCTTATTAATTGAAAACATTACGTTTTTACGTAGTCGCTCAATTGATAAGCACGTCTTATCATTCATCGCCCTCAAAAGGGCATGCATTTTCGCTGACTCGGTCAAGCGAAAGCGCCTAATAATATCACTAAATATAGTTGCTGACTATCGGTGTGATTGTCTTAGAGAATAGTCTTATTATTTTGCTAACTCTCTAACCTATTGTAAATAATAGATTTATATTCTTTTGGATTCCTTTGCTGACCGTAGGCAATATTTTATCTGCTATCTTAGGAAATAACCTTATTTTTTATGGATGTATTTTATTCATTCGATTGAGATATATTTCTATACCCGAATATCGAGTTAAGATAAGTGAAATAATTTAGAAATATATCATTTTTATTTTTTGGTTATGCTAAATACGCCTTAGTGACGTTAAATTAATAAAGAGCAATAATTAATTTTATTATTTTATTAAATGAATAAAAAAGCATCAGAAATAAACCTTGCTGATAATTATAGTGTGATTTCTAAATAAGTCGAATTTCGACTAGAAATAAAAAACTAGCCGCGAATAATTCAGCGGCTAGTTTTATCATGGATATAACACTTTTATTAATGGCGATTGATTACCATTCGAACGGTACGGTTACCATGACGGAAGCACCAATATCATCACTGGTGTCGTAATCTGTTTTCGATACCCAGACTTTTGCATCGGTGCTGACCATGTTATCAAAGTTATGCCACCAACCTAAATCGACACCCTTGATTGTTTCTGATTTAGGGTAGATTTTGTTTTGTGGATAACTTTCTTTATTGACCTTGGCATAGACTAAACGTGTACTAACACGGTTATCATCGTCAAGGGTATATTCCACTTTGGCTGATAACATACGCCCATCACCGCCCATGGCATGACCCAAAGGTGCACCTTGTTGGTAATAGCCATCTTTATAGATAAAGTGACGATACATCACGCCGTTTTTGTTCCATTCGGTATGGGTATTAGAACCTTCAATATACCAGCTTAAAGGCTGACCCCATGCAGTATGGTAGCCTTCAATACCCCCCATAAAAGCATTTTTCGATGGGAACATACCGGCTTCATCTTCACCGATCATTTGGCCGTAAACACTGACAGGTAAACCAATCAGCGGGTAGAGTTTGATTTTCGCGTCAAGCCCTGCAAGCTGGTTACCGGGGTCATCATTTTGATCACCTGTGTTATCTTTACCGGCCATCGCATTCCAGAAAGAATTCCAGTTGTTAGGGCGACCTTCACCTCCCCACATGACTACGCGTGAACCCCCTAACTCAAAGAAATCCGTTGGGTTCATGGTCATACGTAAACCAATGAGCTTGGTATGGGGTTGTGAGGAGTACTGCTTAATTTGGCCTGCTGTAAGCTGATATTGCCATGAGCCAATCCATGATAACCAAGGGGTTTCAAAAGGACTTTGGTCTGCACGCTGTATTAGGAAACCTGTGACAGGACGTGCTGCATCAGTACGGATCAAGCTACCATCATGGCCTGGCCCCCACCATTGAGGGATCTCACCAAAGCTAACCCATTGGTTCCAAATTTTCACGCCGCCGTAAGAACCATTAAGGTTATAGTCAGAGCCATTTTCAACACGTAACGCTCGCTCAGCATTCGCTTTTAAATTTAAATCGACATCATCGGTGCTGTGATTACCTTCAACGGTATAACGGAAATCACTGTATTCGCTTTGTGCGAACCCCTGTGGCATGGATGGCTTACTCGTTGACAGGTAGGTTTGTAATTGGAGGTTATTTTTAGTGCGACTGAGTTGTTGCTTAATACGCTGAACAATCGCTTCTTGTTCACTATTGGTGATATTTGCATTATTAAGTGAGCGGGTAATTTCTTCTGAAGATAGGGGCCATGTAGAAAGGCTGATTTGAATAACATTACGTTCTGATAACCATGCAAGGTCGTTTCGTAAGTTATTATCCGGTAGAACGAGACCCCCAGCAAGAGTATTGCCACTCATTACGCCCAATACCGTTAAAATGGCCAACTTGGTAAGCTTGATTTTTTTCATTGATGAATCCGTTGAGTTGAGTCGTCTAATTTTTTGTGTTTTAGCGCGAAAATAGGCGCAAAAGTAATAAGTAAATTCCGAACACGAGTAAAGTACGATATCGCCCACAATTATCTTACTGTTCTATTTGACGTATTAGTTAGGCATGTGTGCGGTGTTTTTTTATATAATAGGCAAACTCTGAATAAATAAAAAGCAGATTATAGGCGCATGCGGTAAATTGCCTTTTTATGATGATATATCACAACATAATTAAAACAGTAGGCTAGAGGAACTATTTGTCTTATTTGGTGATACTGACTGTCTTAAAATGATTGAATAGCAAATTGATTAAACGGATTTCAATTAAGTGGAATTACTTATATTGGCACGGGGATAAAATTGGCGCCTTAATCAAATGAATATTAAGGCGCCGAGAGTTAATTGGGATTATCGACCATGCTCGGGTAACCAAATTTGCAAACGGAGGCCACCAAGTGGGCTATCGTCTGCTTTTACCCAGCCTTTATGCTGTGAGATTGCGGTTTCAACAATCGCAAGGCCTAGGCCAGTTCCGCCAGTCTCCCTATCGCGTGCTTCATCTGTACGGTAGAAAGGGCGGAAAATGTGTTCGCGATCAGCGGGGCTAACTCCTGGGCCATCATCATCGACAGTGATTAAGATGCCGTTGTTTTCCTCTTTAAAATTGACCGCAATGTGGGTATTTGAGTAGCGAAGGGCATTGCGAACGATATTTTCAAATGCACTGCCTATCGCCGATGGATTGCAATAAATCGGCCATGGGCCTGGCGGGGCGGTGACATCTAACGTTTTATTCATCTGCTCTGCTTCAAAGCGAGCATCTTCTAGAATATCGCCCCATAATTCATCGGCTTTAATATTCTCCCTTAAGATCTCATTTTTGTGCTGGCTACGTGATAGCACGAGTAAGTCATTGATCATACTATCTAGGCGATGCGTTTCGGTTTCGATACGTTCTAGCTCTTTACTTTCACCATGGCGGCGGCGTAAGAGTGCCGTTGCCAGTTGTAAGCGTGTGAGTGGCGTCCGTAGTTCGTGCGAGATATCAGAAATCAGTCGTTGTTGGGCAGTGACCATGCCATCAAGCGCGCTAATCATCTGGTTAAAACTGTTACCGGCAGAAAGAAACTCTTGCGGCCCCGATTCAAGTTCAGGGTGTGGTCGTAAATTGCCTTTTGCGACATCGTCTGCTGCCATTTTTAATTTACGGGCAGGGCGTGCCAAGCTCCATGATAACCAAAGTAATAATGGGGCGCTAATCAGCATAGTGGCAATTAATAACAAGAATGGCCGGTCAAACAATAAGTTAATAAAGTCTGATTGTGGGCTATTGGCTGGGCGAACTAAATAGAGTTGGTAATGGTCTTCACCGTCGCGAATGGAAAAAGGCCCAAGAATTTCCGCGCGACCATATTTTTTCTTTTTCGGGTGATCGGCATTGTCGGATTGCCCGATAAAATTACGGATCACTTGCATTTCACTGGGCATCGCCCCGATAACACGTCCTTCACTGGTCACAATGATCAGACGTTGCCCCGGAGGCGCCCATTTTTTGATGGAATTAGAAATCCGCCTCCACCAAAGAAGGTCATTCATCGGCGCCTGTGCAAGTTCGGCTTCGATGTGTTGTTCAAGCATTTCCCCTTGGCGCTGCTCACTTTCCAGAAGGGAAGTGAGCTGCCGAGAGTCTAGCTTGGGTACCATCAGCACTAGCATTAACACTAGTGCGAGGGTAAACCAGAAAATTGCAA
This sequence comes from Providencia sp. PROV268, assembly GCF_028477805.1. Taxonomy (NCBI): domain Bacteria; kingdom Pseudomonadati; phylum Pseudomonadota; class Gammaproteobacteria; order Enterobacterales; family Morganellaceae; genus Providencia; species Providencia sp. PROV268. The sequence continues at coordinate 35,864 of NZ_JAMPLW010000027.1, read as the reverse complement.
ATATTCTTGCGGTTAAGCTATTTATCATGTTGCTGAAACCATCAAGTATCCACGACCACGTAAAGTTTTAAACCACGGTTGACCATCTGTACGCTCTGGCAATTTACGGCGTAAGTTAGAAATGTGCATATCGATAGCACGGTCAAATGGCGTTAAGCGTTTCCCAAGAACTTCTTGGCTTAGATGCTCTCTTGAAACGACTTGACCAAGGTGCTGAGCTAATAAATAGAGTAGCGTGAACTCAGTACCTGTTAGGTCTAGAATTTCGTTATCAAAGCTGGCCTCTTGGCGACCAGGGTTTAATTGTAGCTTATCAACTTGCAGAACAGGCGTATTGCTATTGTCGCCCTGATTCTGTTCGCTCCAATTAGAACGGCGCAATAGTGCACGGATACGGGCAACGAGTTCGCGGTCATTGAAAGGTTTAGGAAGATAGTCATCTGCACCTAACTCAAGGCCTAACACTTTGTCTAGCTCACTACCGCGAGCGGTTAACATAATGACAGGAGTTTGGTGGATTTGACGCAACTCTTTTAATGTCTCAATACCATTTTTCTTTGGCATCATGACATCAAGTAATAACAGATCAATGGACGAGTCCAGTTGTTGTAAAGCCTGTTCACCATCATAGGCGATGACAACGTTGAAACCTTCCATTTCGAGCAGTTCTTTTAAGAGCGACGTGAGTTCACGGTCGTCATCAACTAATAGGATTTTATGCATGTGTTTAAGTCCTCCAACTGCCAAAATACGATAACAATCTTCATGATTCCATGACTTTACGTTCTTTTACATGCTCTGACGCTAGTTTGCAGCCACCGGCGTATAGTTGTCCACATTGAATCACGAGCACTGTCCGAGAACAAGGAGTCAGAAATGCAAAGAACAGCACAAACAACAGTCATGTTGACGTTAGCCTCTGCATTCATTTTCGGCTCAGTGACGGCTTTTGGGGATACACCAGAAAATGTAGCACAAACTGGTGATGGTTCGACTCCCCTAATGTTGCAAATGCAAAATGAGCCTACCTCATCAGCGTTGGCTAAACTTCAGCATTATGAGCTGTTTGGTAGTGAAGAACGCACGAGTACATTTATGTTTAATGGTATCACGTTAAATGAAAAACAGCGCCAGCAATTACGTGATTTAATGGCAACACAACGCCGTTATCAATTTGATAACCCAGTTTCAGTGCAAGAGCGTGAAGCATTGCACAGTTTAATTACCGCAGACGACTTTGATGAGCAGGCAGTACGTGCCCAATTAGAAAAAAGTTTGCAAAAAGAATTAACTCAGCGTGTTGAAATGGCGCGAATTCATCATGAATTGTATCAGTTATTAACACCTGAGCAGAAAGCCCAACTTGAGCAGATCCATCAACAAAAAATGTCTCAATATCAGGCTTTGCAATAACTCATTGAATGAAATTTATTGGGTACCGAATTCTCTTGATCGTAGTAGTGAAGTAGCAATAAGTGAAGTTTTTTCCTTGCCATAGACACCATCCCTGTCTTTTACAGCCCCTTTTAGGGGCTTTTTTTTTTGCGCTTAGCTTTTAAAATAAAAAATGGATCCCTCTCTATGCTTCCCTTTTGATCACCCCGTTGATGAAGGTTTTTATCGATAATATAAACATGCTGAGCAAATAATATAGGTTCTGAAACAACGGCAAAGGCGCTCTTTGGTGCTTCTATTTTTAATCATCAAGTAGACAAAGCCCTGCGAATTTTATCCTATCTTAGTGTTGTGCGTTTCGTCGAACACCTCTTTATGGTGAATTGTTCAGACTCGACTCTACAGAAACTGATTATTTAGTTAATTATTTTGGATAAAGCGAATTATTATTCCAATGATTTTGCTATTAAGACAAAAAACGGGTTAAATTCATTTTATGAAGATGATCTCACTCTATTCCTATTGTTATTTTGCTCAAAATTCATAGTCTTTATGCCGTAAAATTGTTGTGTGTATTGCAAAGGAAAATAATATTATGAAAATGAAGGCTCTTGTTGCAGTCGCTGTCTCTGCTGTCATTTTGACGGGATGTAAAAACTTAGACCAAGGCATGCTAACTAACTCTGGTATGCAATTATTCCAAGCCGCTACTTTAACGGATGGTGACGTTAAGCAATTAAGCGACCAATCTTGTAAAGAAATGGACGCACAAAATAAAATTGCACCCGCTTCAAGCAAGTACTCTAAACGCTTAGATAAAATTGCTAAATCATTAGGCAATGAAATTGATGGCACACCAGTTAACTACAAAGTTTATATGACTGATGATGTGAATGCTTGGGCAATGGCGAATGGTTGCGTTCGTGTCTATAGCGGCCTGATGGATATCATGAATGATAACGAAGTTGAAGGTGTATTAGGTCATGAAATGGGCCACGTTGCACTCGGCCATACACGTAAAGCAATGCAAGTTGCTTATGCCGCGGTTGCCGCGCGTACCGCAGCAGCTTCAGCGGGTGGCGTTGTTGAGCAACTCAGCTCTTCACAATTAGCTGCGCTGGGTGAAAAACTGATTAACTCTCAGTTCTCTCAACATCAAGAGAGCCAAGCGGATGATTTCTCTTATGACTTGCTGAAAAAACGCGGTGTTAAAACTGACGGCTTAGTCACTGGTTTTGAGAAATTAGCTCAAATGGGTAGCAAAGAAAGCAGCATGTTCGATTCTCACCCACCGTCAGCAGAGCGTGCACAACATATCCGTGACCGTATCGCGGCTGACAAAAAATAATTATTTATTCAGTTAGAATAATATTGAAAAGCAGTAGAGGTGCCGCCTTTACTGCTTTTTTTGTATCTTCATTTGTGTTGATCTTGTGATCATGCCATTAACTTTTTGCTAATAATCTATTCTTTGCTGTTTATCTGCGAATGTTGTCTCAAAAAAAACGAAATCAGACCTTGCTGCTTGCACTCTAAAATAACTCCACCTATTTTGATGCTTGAATTTCTTTTTGGGTGTATTCGCTAAAAATAGCTACCCTATTTTTTGTCGTGGCTGGGTAGCAAAAATAAAATAACGATTCGCAAGGAATAAAAATGGAAAAAGCTCAGAGGATTTCTTTGCTAGCAAAAGGCATGGGAATGTTGCTGTCATTTACTTGTCGTTTATTAACGGGCGTACGTACCCGTTGGGTTGGTTGCCAACCGGCAATGACACCACGTATCTATTATGCTAACCATTCCAGCCATCTTGATGGTTTAGTTATTTGGGCTGGATTACCTCCTTTAATGCGCCATGCTGTTCACCCTGTCGCCGCAAGAGATTATTGGGATAAAACGCCCTTTCGACGCTATCTAGTCAATAACGTTTTTCGCGCTGTTTTAATCGACCGTAAAGGTGATGGAACGGCGAAAGAGAATGTCTTAGAGCCACTTGAGGCGATATTGGAAAAACAAGAATCATTGATTTTGTTCCCAGAAGGTACGCGCGGGGATGGCGAAGAATTAAGTCATTTTAAAAGCGGTATCTATCACTTAGCCAAAAAACACCCTCATGTTGAAGTGGTGCCTGTGTACCTTGAGAATTTAAATCGCGTACTACCAAAGGGGTCGAAGTTGGTTGTGCCGGTGATCTGCTCTGCGGTTGTGGGCAAGCCATTAGCCCCATTAGGCGAGGATGAACCAAAAGCCGTATTCTTAGAGCGTGCGAAACTCGCACTAGAGGAGTTGATGCCATGAGTAGTATTTGGGATAGCGAAATCGTGTTATTGCTATCAGGTGTCTTTAGCATACTTGTGGTTGCTAGTATTATTGGCGGGATCCTCGCTTACCGTTATTCAGGGGATAACAGCAATCCAACCATTGATAACTTGAATGCTCGGATCCGAGCTTGGTGGTTAATGTGTATTGTCTGTGTACTCGCCGTTGTGATTGGCAATATCGGTGTCGTGATTTTATTTGCACTGATCTCATTTTTTGCATTGCGGGAGTTTATTACCTTAACACCGACTCGGCGTAGTGACCATGAAGCCCTATTTTGGTGCTTTTTTATTTTCCTCCCTCTGCAATATGTTTTAGTCGGCATTCAGTGGTATGGCATGTTCTCAGTCTTTGTGCCGGTGTTTGTGTTCCTTTTCTTACCTACTCGCATTGCCTTAGCGGGAGATACGTATCATTTCCTCGAGCGTACCTCAAAAATTCAGTGGGGGATGTTAGTCGCGGTATTCTGTTTAAGCCATGTACCAGCCTTGTTGATGTTGGATATTCAAGGTTATGAGGGGGAAAACGTCAAACTGCTGCTGTTCTTGATTGTGGTTACGCAACTTTCTGATGTGCTGCAATATGTGTTTGGAAAATTGTTTGGCAAACATCCTATTGTGCCAAAATTAAGCCCGAACAAAACCATTGAAGGCTTTGTTGGTGGCATTTTATCTTCCGTGCTAATTGGTATCTGCTTGTATTGGGTAACCCCATTTAGTTGGTGGGCAGCAGGGCTAATGTCACTGGCGATTACCCTAATGGGCTTTGTGGGAGGATTATGTATGTCTGCTATCAAACGCGATAGCGGCATCAAAGATTTTGGCGCCATAATCGAAGGGCACGGCGGGATGCTAGATCGTATCGACTCTTTATGCTTTGCCGCGCCAATCTTCTTTCATCTAACACGCTATTTTTATACTTAATCTTAGGCCTTGTGCCTGATGACTCCAAGTATTAGCCTTTGAAAATGGAGCCCCATTGGTTAACCATAACCGCTAACGGGGCTTTTTTGTTTCTCACTCACTCACTCAATCAATCAATCAATAAACGCTTGAGCCAAAACGGCTCAGTTGCGTAGTTTCGCTTTGGTTTTGAGAAAGCCAGTGAACATTTATTTTTTATCGTGTGGGTAGTAGGCGCCTCTGTTTACTTTTAACTCGCAAGGTTAAGCTTCTATGTTACATAAATGCTATGATATGCACTTAATTTTTGTTTCGAAGTAAGACAACACCCGCTATAGTGAGCCTCTGCTTCTGCGGCAATCCGTTTTATAGACTAAAATTGTGTAAGCTGGATCACAATAAACAAGCAAAGCTTGATAGAAAGCAGGTATAGATAGGTTCCTTTGTCTTATTATAACGCTAGGTGAATCAATTCAGCATGAGTTGTTTATAACAGAATGTACGTTAGAAAAGTACGATATCATTGTGTTTTTCATCGATTTGCAATTTATATTCATTAATCAGAGGTCATCATGGTCAAACAGATTAAAAGAATTGGGGTACTAACAAGTGGTGGTGATGCACCGGGTATGAACGCTGCAATCCGTGGTGTTGTACGTGCTGCACTGAGCGAAGGTTTAGAAGTCATGGGTATTTATGATGGGTATCTAGGCTTATATGAAAACCGTATGAAACAGCTAGATCGCTATAGTGTTTCTGACATGATTAACCGCGGTGGCACCTTCCTTGGCTCGGCTCGTTTCCCTCAATTCCGCGATGAAAAAGTTCGTGCTGTTGCCATTGATAATCTGAAAAAAAATCATATTGATGCGCTGGTGGTGATTGGTGGTGATGGCTCTTATCTAGGGGCAAAATCACTAACAGAGGCAGGTTTCCCCTGTATTGGTTTGCCGGGAACCATCGATAATGATGTGGCGGGAACGGACTATACCATTGGTTATTTCACCGCACTTGAAACGGTAGTGGAAGCGATTGACCGTCTGCGTGACACCTCGACGTCTCATAAACGTATTTCAATTGTTGAAGTTATGGGGCGCTATTGTGGCGATCTGACGCTTTCGGCTGCGATTGCCGGTGGTTGTGAGTTTATCGTTCTGCCTGAAAATGAAATGTCATTTGACCGTGAAGAGCTGTTATCTGAGATAAAACAAGGCATTGAGAAAGGTAAACGCCATGCCATTGTGGCAATCACTGAGCATGTTTGCGATGTTGATGAGCTAGCGAAATATATTGAAGCGGAAACGCATCATGAAACACGCGCAACGGTATTGGGGCATATTCAGCGTGGTGGCTCGCCAGTGGCTTATGACCGTATTCTCGCATCGCGCATGGGAGCCTACTCTATTCAGCTATTATTAGAAGGTTACGGCGGTCGTTGTGTCGGTATTCAAAATGAAAAACTGGTTCACCACGATATCATTGATGCTGTAATGAATATGAAGCGTGTATTTAAGAAAGAGTGGTACGACACAGCGAAAAAACTGTATTAATCTCTACCTCTACGATTGCAAATCTCACCTGTGCGGTGCCGTTTCAGTGCCGTGCAGGTTTGATCTCTCCGCCTGATCTTTCTGCCTTATATTCTTTTGTTGCATAATTTGTCATTTTTAATTATTTCATGTTATTGATGAGATCTGTCAGCCTTCCTTAACAATTGATTGATGAGGAATGGAAGAATGGCGAGTAAATGGCAGGTAACAACCACATTATTATTAGCGCTCACAGCAAGCGCATGGGCAAAAGACATCCAATTATTAAACGTTTCTTATGATCCCACTCGAGAATTCTATCAGCAATATAACCAAGCCTTTAGTCAGTATTGGAAAGAAAAAACCGGGGATACGGTAACTATCCGTCAGTCTCATGGCGGGTCAGGAAAGCAGGCCACTTCTGTTATTAATGGCTTAGAAGCGGATGTTGTGACGCTGGCTTTAGCCTACGATGTGGATGCGATAGCGAAGAGTGGACGTATTGATAAGAATTGGATCACTCGTTTACCCGATAATTCCGCACCTTATACCTCAACGATTGTTTTTCTTGTGCGTAAAGGAAACCCTAAAAATATCCAAGATTGGGATGATTTGATCCGTAAAGATGTTGCGATTGTCACGCCAAATCCTAAAACGTCAGGTGGTGCACGCTGGAATTACCTCGGTGCTTGGGGGTATGCATTAGAAAAAAATCATCATGACCCAGAGAAAGCCAAGCAATTTGTTAAACAGCTTTATCAAAATGTTGAGGTACTAGATTCAGGTGCTCGCGGGGCGACAAATAGCTTTGTTGAGCGGGGAATTGGGGATGTGTTGATTGCCTGGGAAAATGAAGCGTTATTAGCGATTAATGAGCTTGGTGAAAATGGCCAATTTGAAATCGTGACGCCAAGTATCTCAATTTTAGCAGAGCCAACAGTGGCCGTCGTTGATAAAACCGTTGATAAGCGCGGGCGTAGGGAAGTGGCTCAAGCCTATTTAGAATATTTATATTCGCCTGAGGGGCAAGAGATTGCTGCGAAAAATTACTATCGACCACGTAATGAGGAAGTGGCTCAGAAATATCAGCAGCGCTTTCCGAAGTTGAAATTATTTACAGTGGACGATTTGTTTGGCGGTTGGGAAAAAGCTCAAACAACGCATTTCTCTAACGGCGGCGTATTTGATGAAATAAGCCGTCGCGATTAGTTGGTTAGTTTTTGAGCTGAGTTATTGTAAATAAATCCATTGCCTTAAGTGAAATAAAATGCGTTAATTAACTTAAGGAAAATTAATGGAAAACCAAGAACGTGTCATCACGGCGGGCATCATCGACTTTCCCTAAATGGGAATAAACAAGGGCGGATCTCCGCCTGTTGCCCATTTTATCATTCACAAGATAATCAATATCAAAAAGACCGCACTGCTGAATTTGTGTCTATCTAACCGGATATTCGATCTTACTTAGGCAAAATATTACCCATGTCGAAAAACTATGCTGACATTACTACGCCAATTATTTCTGAAAAATAATCAGTATTCCGCGCTTATTTCTTACATCTCTCTTTGTGTGGGGGTGATTTTTTATTATCTGACAGTCATTCTTCAAGTTTTTAGGACGCTATACACTGAACAGAACGGCTTTTATGAAGTCACATACGCGTTTTTTAAAGTCGTGAATTTTGCCTTGCTCGCCTATGTAATTATACTGGCGCCGGTATATTACTATTACCTTAAAACGCGAATTCATTTTTTTTATCGCGTGTTACTGTATTTTATATTACCGTGTTTTATAACTTCTGTTATTTGGTATTTTCGTTTGTACTCTCTATCGCCTAAATCATATAACTCCCCAGAGTTATCACTTGCATTCGTTGAGCACATTATATTTTTTTGTTACATACAAGGCCTGTCGATTGTCATGACTGTACCTGCAATCATGACAGATTGCGTGCTGAGTATACTCAGAAAAATAATCGCTCTAATTTATGGGGCGTTTTCTTCAAAATAAAAAAATCGCATACTCTTAGCGCTATATCCTGACGAGCATTCATAGCATTGAGGATTTTAAGCAAAGCTCATCTCTGTTGAGCAATACTCATCGCGGATACCCAAAAAAGCTTTTTATACTGATAGTGAGAGTGACTGACTTGTGAGGGAGAAGTCAGTCACCGTTTTTTAGCTTATTGCCATACGTATTTGACACCCAGTTGGCCTAGGTAGAATGTCTGGCGGTTGTTGCTGCCAGAGGTGATCCCCGCCCCTTTTGGGTTTTCCCATGTACTTGGCTCAACGGCAAATCCGCCCCATAGCGTCAGTTTTGGGGTCAAATTATAGAAAACTTGGGTGCCGACACGATAGCCATCTTTCACTTTCTGGGTCGTGCGCTGGTTACTATCATAGTTGTGCTCGTTCAGGTAATAGCGGAAGTACGGCATGATGCTCCAATCCTGATTCAAGGTCACTGGGAAGTAGCCGCGGATCTGATTTTGTTCCCATGTTTTATTGAAGTCTTTATCCCACGTCCAGTCGGTATACATGTACAGTTTGGCGGTGGCGGAATCATTGATCTTATAAACAATACCGTGCTCAGATTCCCATTCATAACTATTGGGCGCATGGAAGTTGTCATAATGATAAAAGGCATCCCAGAAATTAAATGCCCATTTGTCGTTAAAGTGATAAGTACCACTAGGCATCAACCAAAAGAGTGTATTCGATGGGCGAGCCATAGTACCTGGTGCGGAATCATTAGACTCTTTACGATAGGTTACGTTTAAGTTGAATTGGCCTACATCGCTAGAATACATTTTTCGTGTCGCACCGATTTGAGTACGGTTACGAATAAATGAGTCTTTTGAGGTTGAAAAATTGTGGTTGTAGCTTCTTAATGACTCTTTGTGCTCAAGAAAAAAGCTCCATTTAGATTCAGGGTTTGACAGAAACAGTTGGCCGATCATGGTGGTTTTGTCGTAGACCTTACCGCCGCTGGTATTATGGTGGCCTTCAAATTTCTCCAGCTCCATATAGACATTGGAGGTAATGCGCCAGTAGTCATTATTCACCGTCTCAACAGCTAATGCAGACGTTGTTAGTGTTGTGGTGGCGAGAAAGAGTAAACCATTCAAAGATGTTTTCATGATGATCCTTTAATTTTTAATTATTGTTTATGAAATAGCAGTGTCAGTTTATTTAGGGTGTAGCAACCAGCCCTTGATATCGCTTTGGATATCAAGGCTGGAAAGAACCTTGTTTAGAAAATAAATTAGTGAGTCGTGTTGTAGGTTTCACCGTGACCATAAGGGAACAGAATTTTGTTACCTTGTGGATTTTTGATGTTAACGGGTAATAGCCCTTTTGGTGGATTTAGAGGTTGTGCCTGTGGATTTGCAAATAGCGTACGTAATCCACTACGAATGTTGGTTTCCAGTGAATTACGGTTGTTATTGGTGATATCAAACCCTGTAATACCGTAGATAGCGATATTCGCTTTGACGCCTTTTAGGTAAGCGATGTCATATGGGTTACGTGATGAAATAACGACAACCGGAATATTCTCTTTGTTAGCTTCATTAACCACCAACTGTGCATTAGCAGGGTTATCTTTTAGGTTATACGTCGTCAGTAATACGAGATCTTGGCCTTTTAAAAGCGATTGAACCTCTTTTGCGCTAAGCGTATTTTCAGCCAGTTTGATCATTGCAGTTTGGCTCTCAATCGCGACACCCGTTTCATTAGCAATATCATTTAAGTGCTTTTGAATTAATGTGTTACGTGGGTTTTCATCAGAAATCACCAGAATGCGATTTTGTGGTTTGAGAACATAAGGTAGAATATTATCGTTTTTAATCAGTGTGATAGCTTGCTCGGAAACCATATTTTCTAAGTCTTTATGGCTCTTTGAGGCGACAACAAGTTGAGCATTGTTTAAATCAACAGGCTGTGCGGTGATCTCCTGCTGTAACTTTTTCAGCACGACACGTTTTGCCGACTCATCAATCCGTTTCCTTAACTCAGGATTTTTCTTGGCTTCGCTCTCAAGGTGGCGATACATATTGTCTAAGCGTGTTACCGCTTCGCTATCCCACATTTTGATTGGCATAAGGATAATATCGGAGCCTGCTAACAGTGACGTTTCCACTGCCCAGTTCATATCAAAGTTATCAGCGATTGCTCCCATATCCATAGCATCGGTGATGATAAGACCGTTGTATTTGAGTTCATCACGTAAAACACCGTGCAGGATCGGCTTGGAAAGCGTGGCAGGAGTGTCAACCTCTTTTCCTGATAATGTTTTGATTTTGTTGTTATCTAATGCAGGCACAATAATGTGTGCTGTCATTACCGCATCAGCACCATGACTCAGCGCATATTGGAACGGCGGTAATTCTGTGGAGCGCCAAGCTTTAGCATCGGAATTCACTACGGGTAAGTCGACATGAGAGTCAGAGGAAACATTACCGTGTCCGGGGAAGTGTTTCAGTGAGGTCAATAAATTATATTTGTGGATCCCTTTGATGTAATTGGTTGATAGCGCTTCAACAAGCTCTTTGTTGTCGGAGTAAGAGCGGACACCAATGACAGGGTTGTTTTGGTTGTTATTGACATCAACAACGGGGCCAAAATTGATATTAAAGCCAAGGCTAGATAATTCATAGCCATGGATCATACCCGTCAATTCCGCTAGAGCTGGGTTACGTGTTGCCCCTAATGCCATATTGCCAGGCATTTCGGTGCCGACACGGAGGCGAGTCACATAGCCGCCTTCTTGGTCAGTACCAATAAAGAGTGGCAAATTACTCCGTGAGGCTTGTAGTTGATTAATTAATTCAACGGTTTGTGGGGTATCAATAAGGTTTTCACGGAATAAAATGACAGAGCCTAAATGGTATTGATTAATGACCTTAGCGACTTCGTCATTCATCGCTAGAAATGGTGCAGGCTCGCCTTTGCTGTCTTTATTCCAATAACGGAAATCCAACATAAAAAGTTGGCCGATTTTTTCAGCTTCAGACATGTTTTTCACAATTTCATCAGCCGATTTTTGTTTATCTTTCCACAATTCGTTGAGTTGTGTTTGCGAAAGGGGGTCGGCTAACGACATTGCACTGAGTAAGCACAGAGAAAGTAGAGTCAGATTTTTCATCGAATCAGTCCTTGGTTATTTTTCGATGAATAATAAGTATCGTAAATTAATTGTAAAGTGAGATTAATCACAGTTAAGACTATTCTTATCCGTTATTAAATAAGAATAGTCGATTATTTAATAATTGAGAAGCCTGCGATTATCTTATTGATTTTAAATGGGTAAATTATCTGGAATAATCAGCGAAATTGTAGAATAATTCCGTTTTGGAATTATTTCTTTATGTGATCTTGACGATAAAGTCGACGAAATAAATTAATCATCTAAATGGTTATCTTACGCTCTAATTTTATTCTGACTAATATGTTAAGTGTAATTTTATTGTTTTTATTAACGTAAAATAGAGGGTTTAATAAAAAAGTCGCAGAAAATTTCTGGCGACTTTTTTAAAGTTATAAAATAAGAAGGTGGTACGCTGTTTTATCACTGCCAGCTATATTTGAAGCCAATCTGTCCTAAATAAAAGGTTTGCCTGTTATTGGTTCCAGAGGTCATATCATCATCTTTTGGGTACTTCCACTGTGTGGGTTCAATAGCAGCCCCCCCCCATAAAGTCAGTTTTGGCGTTAGCTTGTAGGCTACCTGCGTACCAATACGATAACCATTTTTTACTTTCTGAGTTAAGTGTTTGCGCTGATCATAACTGCTTTCATTCAGGAAGTAGCGGAAATAGGGGGAAATTTCCCATTGATCACTCAGCTTAATGGGTAGGTACACCCTGATCTGATCTTGCGAGAAAATGTTCTTGAAATCTTTATCCCAAACTCTATCACTGTATAACGTCAGTTTTGCCGTAATCGTGTCAGAGTATTTATAGGTGACACCATGTTCAGCTTCCCATTCATAGTTGTTTGACTTTAAAAAGTTACTGTAATAGTAAAAAGCATCCCAGAAATCGAATGACCATTTCTTATTAAAAGCAAAGCTACCTGCTGGCATTAACCAATATAAGCTGTTGGATGAGCGTGATAGGGTGTTGGGTGCAGAATCATTGGACTCTTTACGGTAGGTGCCGTTTAGGCTCAATACGGCGTCTGTACTACGATAAAGTTGGCGTGTGGCCCCAATTTGAGTTCGATTGCGAATATAGGAATCACGAGACGTTTAAAAATTACGCCCATAGTTGCGTAAGGATTCTCGATGTTCTAAATGGAAGCTCCAAAGTGAAGATGGGTTAGTGAGGCTAAGTTTACCGACCATACTGGTTTTATCGAAAACTTTGTTATCAAAACTATCCCGTTGACCGCGGTACTCTTCAAGTTCCATATAAACATCAGTATCAACATGCCAATAATCATTATTTGTTTGAGATACCGCAGTTGCAGGTAGTATTATTGCAGTGCTTAGAATTAAACCTTTTAAATATTCCATAATCATCCTTATAGCGAATGTTTTATTTTATAAACGCCGATGACAATATTTCTTAAATAGGTGGCGACCATTGTTTGTTGATATTAATGAGATGATTAATCTATTTATTTAAATATCTTTCTCATAAAGATAAATAGATAAAACAATAATCACAAACGAGGTCAATATAATGTTGGGAGATAAGAGGTGTCCAGTATTCTCAAACGGAGGTATAACAGGAATAATCAAGTTTATTAGTGAGATGTGTGGTTTTTTATATTGATGATTTGAAGTTTTTTTCTATTGGGAATAAATAAAATATTGAAAGAATAATTTGCATTAAGGAATTTCTGTTTTTGTGATCGCATTAAGTTAATATAATCGTTTCAAATATAATTATTTATTATTCCTTAATAGGGGGATTATGTTTTTAATTATGGCATTAAATAAAAAAACCGCCAATAAATATTGGCGGTTATTATCAATGAAATATAAATTATTTGGTTTTTTTAGCTTCAGCAGCTGCTTTAACGATAACAGCAAACGCATCTGCTTTAAGTGATGCGCCACCAACAAGTGCACCATCGATATCTGGTTGAGTGAATAGCTCTGCTGCATTGCCTGCATTGACTGAACCACCGTATTGGATGATGACTTGCGCAGCAACCGCAGCATCTTTTTTCGCAATATGGTCACGGATAAATTTATGAACAGCTTGAGCCTGAGCTGGCGTCGCTGATTTACCTGTACCGATAGCCCAAATTGGTTCATAAGCGATGACCGCATCTTGGAATGCTTGGGCGCCTAGTGTATTGAGTACAGCGTCGATTTGGCGAGCGCACACTTCTTCTGTTTTACCTGCTTCATTTTCTGCTTCGCTTTCACCGATACAAAGAACAGGAACCAAGCCTTGCTCTTTCAATACAGCAAATTTTTTAGCAATAAACTCATCGCTTTCTTTGTGGTAGGTGCGACGCTCTGAGTGACCGATAATAATGTATTTTGCGCCGATATCTTTGAGCATTTCGGCAGATGTTTCACCAGTAAATGCGCCGGAAAGATTGACGTCAACGTTCTGTGCACCTAGGGCGATACGGCTACCTGCAAGCGCATGTTTTGCTTGAGTCAGATAAATAGCCGGTGGCGCAATTGCCACGTCACAGCCATCAACACTGCTCAGCTCGTTGCGTAGGCCAGCAATCAGGTCATTAACCATGTGAGTGCTGCCGTTCAGTTTCCAGTTACCCATTACCAATGGATGTCGCATGTTGTTTCCTCCAACCAGAGAGTTTGATTTATCAATAAGTGACTCGCTGCTGTGTAACACGGGGTGCAACGAGAAAAATTTTTCTGTTATGGACCTTAAAAATTTAGGTATTAAGTATAAAGAGAATACATAACAATAGCTTTGCTTTTTATCACGCTGATGACGATTGCTGTGATCATTATCCGGTTAAGGTGCTTCTGTCTTTAGCTTAATCGGTTCAACAGCAAAAGTAAGCACATTATTTTCACTTTTTACTAAAATGTAGCGCAGCGCACCTAAACGTACTTCGTCTGCATAGGTTGGCTCTTTATTCGCGATGAATGCCTTTAGTGCTTTTGTCAATTCAGGGGTTTTATCTATTGCAACGGTTGGATCAAATTGTTGAATAACAGCCACCGCATAGCGTTCCATCAATTGTCGATTGGCTTGAGCCTCATTGTTATCGCGGGTTGGCAGTAACGTGATCTGTAAGCTTTTAATTTTCTCGCTTCCACGCTCCAATACGGCGGATGAATAGATATTGGCATTGATCCGAGAAGCCGCTCGTATATAGGGAGCTGAAATGTCTTGGCTTGCAATCACTTTATATTCATGTAGTGGTAAATTGGGGTTTGTTTGATTAAATTGGTTACGAAACTGTGGGATGGTAAGGTCAAACGAAGGCGCATCCGGCGCTAAATAAGCGACTTCAAAATCACTATTCGGTAGCGTGGGTACTTTTTGCGCAAATGTCATTTGTGGCAAACCAAGTACAAAAACGGTTATCATGACGTGAATTGAATGGAGTGCGTGTTGTTTCATTTGTTTTTGCCACTCATTTTATGGTTTTTAATATTGTATCAGGATCCGGTGTAATGACATTACAACAATGGGCTTTCTCCTTCAAAGGTCGTATTGGTCGTCGACCATTTTGGGCAGGTATCGCATCGTATTTTATTTTAATGACAATCATTGTGTTACTGCAAAATGCATTTGCATTACCTGAAACGGTTGTGATTGTATTACTGGTTTTATTGCTTTATCCGCTAGCTGCAATATTTACTAAGCGTTTGCATGACAGAGGGAAACCCGGTGGCTGGTTTGCACTGGTGATCCTCGCTTTCGCCCTATTTTCAATGGATGTTAGCCAATTAGCCCCTGTTTGGCAGTGGGGAATTGGGCGCTTTTTACCGCTGTTAATCGCTATGATTATGTTACTAGACTGTGGTGTTTTTGTAGGGATGGATTCTGAAAATCAGTATGGTGAAAAAACACAATCTGTTGATTACCTGTCTTGACCCCTCTCCACGGGTGAAAGAGGGGGATTAAAATGGTTACCAATATTGTTCACTGCTGATATGACCCGGTTTACGGCGTAGGTGTTTGCTCATTCCTCGGGTTTTTACCAATAGCTCGCGAGTATCTCTGACCATTTCAGGGTTACCACATAACATCACATGGCTGCTGGTGGCATCAAGCGAAACGCCAGTGGCTTCTTCGAGCGTATTGTTTTCAATCAATGCTGGCACACGTCCATATAACGCATCGTCGCAATGTTCACGGCTAACAACGGTGACTAAATGCAGCTTTTCTGGGTAGCGTTTGGCTAATTGCTCCATTAAGGGGAGATAGCTGAGATCTTTCTGGTAGCGAACCGCGTGCAAAAGTACGATTTTTTCAAATCGTTCAAGGTCTTTGCCTTCTTGTAATATCGATAGAAAAGGGCCTATCGCGGTGCCAGTGGATAGCATCCAAAGGTTTTGGCAGTCGGGAATTTCGTCTAATACAAAGAAGCCTGACGCTTCATCCGTAACTTGTAAGGTATCTCCAGGGCGTAATTGAGCCAGTTTAGGGCTAAGTTTACCATTTGGTACAACCACAAAGTAGAATTCAAGGCGATCGTCACTCGGGGCGTTAACGTAAGAGTAAGCACGTTGCACTCGTTCACCTTCAATTTCGAGAGCAAGTTTTGCAAATTGGCCGGCGATAAAAGGTTTGATAGGGGCGTTGATTACTAGGCTGAATAAAGAATCTGTCCAAAATTTTGCTTCAATAACGGTTCCGGTAACCCAATTAGCCATAAATATTCACCTCTGGATTTTTTTCTAACTTTGCTGCTTATCAGAGTTTCATACTAAATCAGTTTACTATTTGCGCTTATCGATAATGTGTTCTAGTGAATTATTCTTTTTAAGAGATCACAAACAAATTTAATGTACAGTTTTATTGCCATATCCGGCGAATATCGCTGACATTGCACCATTAATTAAAATGCTGTCCTACCTCGAAAAAAAAATTAGTTTTGTTATCTTAGTCACGCAACGGTGACATGGGCATGATGTACTGCCGATTAACCGTTTTATCAAAGAAAACAATCAATAACTCTTTGTGGTTTCACTCTGAAATTAAACCTTCATGTTATTTGTATTGAATAACATGGCTAGGCTGTGCATTCAGGTTGATAAATTGGTTTTGAGAAGAAAATGAGAAAACTGGAACATTTTAATTTACTGATCTTGCTGATCGCCCTAGCAGCGGTAGGGCAAATGACACAGACTGTCTATGTACCTGTTATTGCAGACATCGCTGTGTACTTTGGTGAACCGTCTGGCTCAGTGCAGCGAGTCATGGCGGCTTACTTGTTTACTTATGGTTTCTCTCAACTGATATATGGACCGTTATCTGACCAAGTTGGCCGCCGTCCGGTTATTTTAGTTGGGATGAGCATCTTTTTACTCGCGACAACGCTGGCACTTTTTGCCCCAACGCTGGATATTTTAGTGCTCGCCAGTGGCTTGCAAGGGCTGGGTACAGGGGTGGCTGGGGTCATGGTGCGTACGATGCCTCGTGATCTCTACAAAGGAACCTCATTGCGCTATGCAAATAGCTTATTAAACATGGGCGTATTAGTTAGCCCACTGCTCGCGCCTATGTTTGGTGGATTGCTTGCTCATTTTTGGGGTTGGCATGCCTGTTATATCTTTTTGTTTATTCTTGGCGCTTTTGTGCTGGTGAGCATGTATCGCTGGCTACCTGAAACACGCCCTGAGTCTTCAGAAAAACGCAGAATGTTGAGTTCTTATCACCAGTTACTGTCGAGTGGCTCCTTTGTTTCTTATTTAATTATGTTGATCGGTGCGCTGGCGGGTATTGCGGTTTTCGAAGCCAGTAGCGGTGTTTTGATGGGCGGTGTACTTGGTTTGAATAGTATTACTGTCAGTATCTTATTTATTATTCCTATTCCTGCCGCATTTTTTGGCGCTTGGTATGCAGGGCGAGAAGGTAAAAGTTTTTACCATTTAATGTGGCAGTCCGTGATCTGCTGCTTGATTGCAGGGCTGCTAATGTGGATCCCCGGCTGGTTTGGGGTGATGAATATCTGGACGCTATTGGTGCCCGCCTCGGTGTTTTTCTTCGGCGCGGGCATGCTATTCCCTTTAGCAACAACAGGGGCAATGGAGCCTTTCCCTTATTTGGCCGGAGCCGCTGGGGCATTAGTCGGCGGTATGCAAAATGTGGGTTCAGGGGTGGCAACATGGGTTTCCGCACTGTTGCCGCAAAATGGGCAGTTTAGTTTGGGCTTATTGATGCTGCTGATGTCTATGTTAGTGCTATTGTGCTGGCTACCGTTGGCTCATCGTTTGAATCGAACAGAGCATACGATTTAATCAGTGATAGCAGGCGATCACTCATCGCCTGCTTAGTTTTATACGGTAAGGGGCGCTGAAATGACCCTTGGCGTGCTCGGTAATCTCCCTTCATTTATCGCCATCGTTTGATTTGCTGTTTTCTCCATCATGGCGATTAGCTCCGGTTGCTGCTCTATGTGATTGAATATCACTGGCTGGTTATAATCCAAAAAGCGTGTATTTTCGGTGATGGTGGCGGTGTGGTTTCGCGTCAATGTCACCGTACTTGGGGGCGTGTCATCTTGCAGGTGTTTGTCGAGATAAATTCGGATTGCCGTTATTTTCAGGTTTGGTGTGCTGTCGGTGGTACCAATAATCGACAATAGCTCCCCTTGGCGAGTGATCTGCCACGGCGCTAATGGGGTTTGTTCACGAATATCACCTGATGGATCTTCGACCAATAAGGTTACCCAATAATGCTGTTGCTCTTTAGGGAGTTGTAGCGTTGTGATATCAACAGTTTGATTAATGTAAACATCGGCAAGCAGTGGGGCATTCGCTTCGATATTGTAATGCGCCAAGGGTGTTGTTCGCCTGTCAGCCTGCAACGTTAAGTGGTTGATGGGGAGAAAAGGTTGCTTTGTATTGATTTGCCCATTCTTACCCCAAGGGTCACTCAAAGAGAAATATTGTTGGTGGCGTTGTCCATCGCTAATCCAAGTAGCACACAGAGCGCTATTTGGGGTTATCCTTTGATTGTTGACCCGACCCGTTGAAAAGTCGATTAAATGGGGATCGGTAGCAGACCAGAACAGCGGGCTACCACACCAGTAATTATCGAGAGTGACATATTGTAATGGCTGATTGGCCTGATATTGGTGAAAGAGCCGATTGGCTAAAGCGTCCGGATTGGCATAGGTGTAAATCGGCTGTTGATTATCGGCTTTCATTATTTGAATTTTCACTAATTCGCCATGATCAGCCATATTTAAGCTAATGGATTTAATATCTTCAATCGGGCAGCTATCTGTCGTCATGAGTCCATTTTGGGTTGCATAAGTGGCAACTAATAAGTACACATGGGGTATATCACGCAATTTGTCTCGTTGTGCCACGATAGGGAGATCCCCAAGAGTACGCTGAATATTAAGGTGGCTATAAGGATGGTTATTACCATCGGGTAAGGTAACTATCGAACCACTGACCCAATAAACAGGGTGGTTTTGCTGTCTGTTCGATGTTGGTATTGGTCGTGATAAAAACCGCTGAATTTTCTGGTTGTAGTGAGATGAATGGGGAATAAATGCATCATAGGGGGCCTTATTGTTTTCCCCCGCCGTTGGGTACATGGCAGGCCGGATCTCTTGAGTGCTTCTATTTTCGGGGTGAGTATAACGATAGGTAATATAGGCGCTACGTGCTTGGTCATAAGCAATTTCAGGGCCATTACTCTGTTTGGAAAATGGATAATATGGGTGATTCGTATGCGATAATCCTAAGCCATGCCCAAATATTTCATGCCATAACACATCTGATTGGGCGATCCCACCACCAAAAAGTGGTGACGCCATTCCCAGCAATGAACCGTAAATCGATGGCTGTATCGCCGTATAATATAACTCATGGTGCGTACCGTTAGCCTTTTTTATCCAATCACTTTGTTGGTAGGCCCATGCAATGTGCAAGTTAGCAGGATCAAAGAACGGGTTTCTTTTATCGTATTGCGGCATGGTCAATGTAGAGGCATAAAAATTAGGGTGAATATAACCCGAAAGTACAGGAGCAAGTGTATGTGACGGGCTACTATGGAGCGTAAGCTGTGAGACCGGTAACTTAGCAACCGCCTCTTTTCCCCAACTCAGTGGAGAGTATGCATAAAGCCCTTCTCCTGTTTGATAGAGATGATGGTTTGCTACTCGCGCGGTCAGCGGAGGCACCTCAGTGACCTTAGGGGAAAAGTAGCCATCACTATCGGTGTAAGGCAGCGTGATAGGCTGATTATCCGCGATTAGACGAATACGAATATCGGGTTTTATCCATGCTCCTTTTAAGGGGGCACTGTAGCTTAGCTGGTCGGCAATTTTGTGACTGACTGACGGGGCGACAGGCATATCGGCTAATTGTTGTGGAAGTTGCCGCGGCCCCATCAATCTTACCCTTCCTAGTTCGTTTCCTTGCTGATCGCTAACAATAGCGACAATATCGGGGGCATTCGCTGCGGTTCGGCTTGTAATATCGACTTTAACCAGCGCCCAGCGGTGAGCGATTAAGCTTAAATAGGGGGAGTCTGGATGCTGTTGGTGGGTTTGTGTGAGGGTAATGCCATGCACTTGCATATCTTCAGGTACAGCGTAGTTACGTGCGGCTGGTGGATTGTAAATAGGGTCGGGGACACTGAATGTCCTTATTCCTGGACGCGATAGGATAGGTGCTTTTTCTGTTTGTATTTGGATGGATAGAGGAGCCGATCGCCGACCATCTTTGAATATCGCCACAAAATCAAATTGGTCATGACCAGTAAAAGGCGAACGGCGATTAGGCAGATAGAACCATTCCCCAGTATGGCTATTTAGCCTGATTGAGCCTGACTTAGCCCCTTCGAGTTGTTGATAGTGGCTAATATTAGCATGTTGAGGCAACTTTCCTGTGATGGCCCCGACGGTGAGGTGGTTAGGCAACTCAGTTGTGTTTTCAGCAATGATTAAGGGGTGTTTTTGCTCTTGGTAACCAAAGCTAAGCGCTTTAAGCGCTCGATTAACGTGGTCAATCACCTTTAAGCACTCATCTTTATCATCCCAAACAACCTGTAGTGAAGTATCTTGACTATAGTGGCGAAGGGCACGCTGTAAGTAGCCTGCAAATTCTTCTGGTGAGGCAAATTGCACGTTAGCAGATTTGAAGGCGCGACGTATCAAGTTGATTTGACGACCATGTTTGCCTGTTAACGATAGGGTGATATGTGTCAGGCTATTGAGCTGCTCTAACGTAAAATGAATAGAGTGAGTGACGGATTGTGGCGCTTGAACGGTTGTGACGTTCTTTAAGATCTCAACATAAGGGATCTGCTGGCTTTTTTTCAGTTGAAATTGTGTGAAAGTTAACCCGTTTCCTTTTAAGGTTAAGGTGTGATCACGGTAATCAACAGTAATAGGAGCCGCTAATGGCGCTAATCGCTGATTAATTTTGTGTTCAATGTCTTTAGCGAGTGTTTGCCATGATGCATGTGAGGTGAGCGCAATATCATCTAACTTTAGGATTTGTTGCTGGCTCCCTTTTTTTAAGGTGACAGAAAAATATTCAATTTCACGCAGTCGCTCGTCGGTTAAAGCCAGTTGGTTTATTGCTGTTGAAGGGAGTGAGATAACCTGCTGGACGCCATGAATAGAAGGCGCCATTCGCATCACATCTGCAAGTGGCATTTCGTCACGGTATCGCGGTGCTTTTTTTATGGGGGCTGAGTTTTGCAAAATAGGCTCATGCACAAAGGCCTCTTGAGGGATCAACGCTAATGTGTCGGTATTTGGTGGTGCCCAACCAAGACGAAACTCAGGAGGTCGCCCATCGGTTGTGGTGGTGATCCGCATAGCGCATCGCTCACCTTCCTTTAAATGGTTGAAAGTGAGTGTTGGGGTTTGCTCCCCTTTTGTCACTGTTATTTTTTGAGTTCCTATTTCTAGCTGTATATCCTGCTCTATCCTTGATGTATCAAGCGCAAAGGTGTATTTCCCTGCTTTTGGGATAATGATCTTAGCATCATAAATCCAGACGGTATCTATTTGCTGGTGGGGGAGAGGCGATGTTAAGTTTTGCAAATGGGGAAGAGTCATTATATGAGTGGGCTGCCTATTTGCTTGTGGCTCTGTTTTCTTTTGGCTATAAACGGCAATTCCTGTTTGTGTGGGCTGGTTTGATGCTATCTGTGTAGACGATGGGCGGATATGTCGGTCATGTGGAGGGATGATTGTATCAAGTAATTTTTTTATTGCGGAGGAGGTTTCTTCCTCTTGATAAATTAACACGCTCCCCCCTGTCAGTAACATCCAATGTTGAATCAGAGACACTTGCTGCTCTGTCGCCTTTGATGACAGTACAACGATATCGTAGTGGCGGTGCCATTGCCCGCTTGGGAGTAGGGCATCGGCCAGTTGCTCAGCGGCCCGCGTTTCACCTTCCTGCCATTGATAAGGTGAATCAAAAGTATCAACAAACAGATTGTGGTTAGGGTGGATGGTACTGCCTGAAAATTTATCGGGGCTGATACTGCTTAAGAGAGAGTGAGTTGTGCGGCTGGCGGGTTGTCGTGGTTTACCCATCAACCAACTCATCACTAAAAACAGGGTTTGGCTGTCGGGTGATTGGTCTGGATCCTGCTTTAGGGCGTTAAGTAGTGCTGTATTTTGGGCGATCACCGCCACTCTGCCCCGAGATTGGTAATACCCGAATTTAATATGTTCTTGGTGTATTTCATGGCGTAAAAAATCACTAAGATCCGTTAGATATTTGTTCTGGCTATCCATCGCCGTTCTCCATCATCTTAAAAAATATCATTAATCCCATTTAGGATTTCTGCATTTTTCAATGAGGCATAGAGAATGTCTAATTTATTATTTGTACACTAATGAGCTAACTATTTAATAAATAATTAATTAGCTATGATATGAAATAAATAAGGCAACACGGTAAGGTGCTGCCTTATGGATCTATATCAGGAGTGAAGAGGGATTACGCGCGGTCTTCCCACTCTTGTGCGCGAGCCACGGCTTTTTTCCAACCACCGTATTTATAGTTACGTTCGGTTGTTTCAATACCTGGCTTGAACACACGCTCAATTGTTGCTTTGCTTTGTAGCTCGTCGAGGCTTTTCCAGAAACCAACCGCAAGGCCTGCAAGGTAAGCTGCACCTAAAGCCGTGCTTTCGCGAACTTCTGGGCGTTCCACAGACGTTCCTAAAATATCTGCTTGGAACTGCATTAAGAAGTTGTTCGCAACCGCACCACCATCTACACGGAGTGCTGCAAGGCGCGTTTCCGCATCGGCTTGCATCGCATCTAGCACATCGCGAGTTTGATAAGCAATAGATTCCAGTGTTGCACGGATAATATGGTTACGGTTAGCACCACGTGTTAGGCCGAAAATAGCACCACGCGCATACGGATCCCAGTATGGTGCGCCTAAACCGGTGAAGGCTGGCACCACATAGACGCCATTGCTGTCTTTCACTTTTGTTGCGAAATATTCAGAGTCGGTGGATTCATCAATCAGTTTCAGCTCATCACGTAGCCATTGAATAGATGCGCCGCCAACGAATACCGCACCTTCAAGGGCATAGTTCACTTCGCCTCTTGGGCCACACGCAATAGTTGTCAGCAGTCCATGGTTTGAACGAACCGCTGTTTCACCTGTGTTCATTAGCAAGAAGCAACCTGTACCATAGGTATTTTTTGCCATGCCTTCTTTCACACATAACTGGCCATAGAGCGCGGCTTGTTGGTCACCTGCAATACCAGAGATAGGAATACGAGTACCGCCTTTACCACCAATGTTAGTTTGGCCATAAACTTCAGACGATGGGCGAACTTCTGGCAGCATTGCACGCGGAATATTCAACGCTTTAAGGATCTTATCATCCCATTCCAGATTGCGGATATTAAACATCATGGTACGAGAAGCGTTCGTGTAGTCGGTTACATGAACACGGCCTTGGGTCATTTTCCATACGAGCCATGTATCTACTGTACCGAATAGTAATTCCCCTTTTTCAGCGCGTTCGCGAGCACCTTCAACATGGTCTAAAATCCATTTCACTTTAGTACCAGAGAAATAGGGGTCAACAACGAGGCCAGTATTTTGGCGAATATACTCTTCTAGCTCTTTATCATTCTGTTTGAGATGAGTACAGAAATCCGCAGTACGACGGCACTGCCAAACAATCGCATTATAAATTGGCTTACCTGTTGCTTTTTCCCAAACAATGGTGGTTTCACGTTGGTTAGTGATCCCGATACCTGCAACTTCATCGGTACGAATATCTGCTTTTGCCAATACTTCGATAAGCGTTGAGCTTTGTGTTGCCCAAATTTCCATTGGGTCATGTTCTACCCAGCCTGGCTTAGGATAGATTTGAGTGAACTCACGCTGTGAAATACTGATGATATTGGCGTCGTGATCGAGTACAACGGCCCGCGAACTGGTTGTTCCCTGATCAAGAGCGACAATATATTTTTTCTCGATATTTGTTTCTGTTGTCATAATTTAAACCTGTTCCGGTGATGATTAAGCGTTTTTACTAGATGTTTTTGATGGCTCGTCTTTTTTCGTATGCACGAAACCTGGTAAGTGACGAGTGATCAGCATGCGGTAACCGAATGCACCAATCAGAGCGCCAACGATAGGAGCAATCAATGGTACTAAGAAATAAGGAATTTCACGTCCACCTGTCAGGGCAATATCCCCCCAGCCTGCGAGATAAGCAACAACTTTTGGTCCGAAATCTCGAGCAGGGTTTAAGGCGAAACCTGTTAGTGGGCCGAATGAACCACCAATAACGGCAATCAGAATACCAATTAATAGCGGTGCTAGAGGCCCACGTGGAATACCGTTACCATCATCGGTTAAAGCCAAAATTAGGCACAGGAGGATGGCAGCGATAACCACCTCAATAAAGAAGGCGTGCATTTCGCTAATTTGCGGGGCTGGGTAAGTAGAGAATACACCAGCAGTAAAGAGGCTTTCTTGTGTGCCACGAATAATGTGGTGAACTTGGTCGTAATCAATGAATACAGGTGAGTACATCGCATAAACTAAGGCGGCAGCGAAGAAACCTCCTAACATTTGTGCAACGATGTAAGGTGCGACTTTATGTCTTTCGAAGCTAGCAAATAACCAAAGTGCAATGGTTACGGCAGGGTTAAGGTGAGCCCCAGAGATGCCAGCGGTTAAGTATACAGCGAGTGCAACACCAAAGCCCCATATGATACTGATTTCCCAGAGGCCAAGTTGTGCTCCGGCGATTCGGACTGCTGCAACACAGCCTAAACCAAAGAATACGATGAGTGCAGTACCTAAAAATTCTGAGATGCACTGACCGGTAAGTGTAGTCGTGGTCGTTTGGCTCATATCTTCTATCCTACGAAAATTAAAATTATTGTAATGTTTTTCAGGTTAAGATCTTCAAAGTGAAAACCTATAGTGTAAATTTATCGTTAATGAGCGCAAACGAGAAATATCGAAATTGAAATATGTGTGTTACATCACCAAAACGAAAGAAAACGACCAAAAATAGTGACGCAATCGACCTTTACGATGTGATCAGACCAGTGTTTTAAAATAAGGGATTTGGGGAATCAGAGTCAAGCCACTAGACACAGAGGATCATGCTACTTACAATCGATATTAAAGCTTACATGGGAGGTCAGAAGAATGTCATTTGAAGTATTTGAGAAACTAGAAGCAAAAGTCCAACAAGCGATTGATACCATCACACTGTTACAAATGGAAATCGATGAGCTAAAAGATAAAAATAGTGCGCTTGTTCAAGAACTGGATAATGCGAAATCGGGCACCGAATCACTGGTACGTGAAAACGAACAACTGAAACAAGAGCAACAATCGTGGCAAGAGCGTCTGCGTGGTTTGCTGGGTAAAATGGAAGAAGTCTAAAATACCGGTTATATTTCGCGCAGCAGCGTTGTTGGCTTCTTTTGGTTACCTGAATGGCATACTTATGTATGCTCATCGCGATAACCTATGACCGCTGACGAGCAGCAACACGAATTATCTAGGGGTACATAGGGTCAATAAGTTATAGCTGTTGCTGATGATTGTAGGTTATCTATTGATATCAAAAGTTGAAATAGCTTGGCATGAGTCGTTAGGATTTTTACGTTGCTATCCCTTGTGATAGGGGAATAGCCAAATTGTACTTTGTACCACAGAACCATAAAAAGAAGGGCTGATATCATTATCAGCCCTTCTTTTTTGAAACCGTATGATCATGCGATTGATGATTAGAGGTCGTCGTCTAGTACTTCAAACTCGCTACCATCCTGAGTTGAAAGTGGTTCTTCTGATAAGATGATGCCTGTGTTATCTGCATAGAGATAGTCACCCGAGAAGAAGGTAACGCCGCCAAAATTGACGCGAATATCGCTTTCGCCAATACCTTCATCTGGGCAGCCTGCCGGTATGGCGGCAATTGCTTGAATACCCAGATCTAACTCCATCAATGCGTCTACTTGGCGTACAGCGCCATAAACCACAATACCTTCCCAGTGGTTATCAACGGCTAAGCGAGCAAGTTCCGCATCAATGAGGGCTTTGCGTACAGAGCCGCCACCATCGACAAGGAGAATACGACCATGACCGTCTTCTTCCAGCAAATCATATAGTAGGCCATTGTCTTCAAAGCACTTGACCGTAATGATTTGACCGCCAAATGAAGTACGTCCACCAAAGTTGGAAAAGAGAGGCTCTACCACATTGACGCTTTCTTGGTAGATATCACAGAGTTCGGAAGTATCATATTTCATAGTGTATAGGTCTTTATTTGCTGCAAGAGAGATAAAGTATATCCCTTTTGAGAGGTGATTGGCAAAATCCACCTCCCAAAAACAAGGGGGCTAAGTCAAAAAATAAGCAATTACTTACTCAATATTACACCGATAGAAAAGAGAACGTTAGTGAATAGTGCGGCTTTTACCATGTTTTCTAACATTGGGCGCATCCCTTCAGGGGTTGGATCACTGAGTACGCGACGCACATGGTTCATTAACATGGGAACGGCAAGCAAGAACAACCACCCCGTCCAGCCACGAAGATAAAGTAAGTTAAAGAAAGCTAAGCAGAGTATAGCAACAATAATAATAATAGCATGATAGATTCGCGCGCCTGATGGGCCTAAACGCACAGCAAGGGTATTCTTACCTGCTTTTACGTCATTTTCGATATCGCGCATATTATTAATATTCAGTACGGCAACGGAGAGTAAACCACAGGCTGTAGCCGGTAAAAAGGTGATCATGTTCAGTGTATTGGCTTGTAGGTAATAAGTCCCCATCACACTCAGCCAGCCAAAGAAAATTAGGACGGATATATCACCTAACCCTAAGTAGCCGTAAGGTTTTTTCCCGACGGTATAGGTGATAGCGGCGACAATCGCGATTAATCCTAACACTAAAAAGCCAATGGCATCTTCAGGTTTTTCACAAGCGACAACAACCAGCAGCAAGCCTGAAATACAGGCAGCAATAATATTAATTTTTAATGCTTTTTTCATGTCTGCTTGGGTAATCACCCCTTTTTGCATACCACGCAAAGGGCCAATACGTTCAGCGGTATCTGAGCCTTTTACGGCATCACCATAGTCATTTGCAAGATTAGAGAGTATTTGCAGTAAGCCTGCGGTAATAATGGCTAATAGGGCAACAGGCCATTTAAAATTACCCGTTAAATAGGTCAGTGCGGAGCCAGTAATAATGGCTATGACTCCTAATGGTAAGGTCTTAGGACGTAAACTTTCTAGCCAAGCCTGCTTACGGCTAATAGAAGTAGATGAGCTCATTCAATAATTTCACAGGTTTGTTGTGTACAATACATTAAAAGCCCTCGCGTGAAAAACCGTATACGGCTTGTCCATGAAAACGTGCATATGGAAAGCGATGTAATGGCTGCGCGACAGGCTAAATATTTACCGTCTAACGTAAAATTATAAAGTACAACGATGGGTCACCGTTGTACTTTATTAAACGTATCTTAAGGATACATGAAAACCTGATAATTAATAAGCTTATAAAATAAATCTGCTTAGATCTTCATCTGCAACCAGTTCATCAAGGTGCTGTCTGACATACTCGGCATCGATTTGAATGGTTTGGCCGTTACGTTCGCTAGCATCATAGGAAATGTCTTCCATCAAGCGTTCTAACACGGTATGTAAGCGGCGTGCACCGATGTTTTCAGTTGATTCATTGACTTGCCATGCCGCTTCCGCAATACGGCGAATGCCATCGTCAGTAAACTCAATCGTCACACCTTCTGTTGCCATCAAGGCTTTGTACTGCTCAGTTAAAGAGGCACTTGGCTCAGTGAGGATACGCACAAAGTCTTCTGTTGTCAGCGCTTGTAGCTCAACACGAATTGGCAAACGGCCTTGTAATTCAGGGATCAAGTCTGATGGGCTAGAAACTTGGAATGCACCCGATGCGATAAAGAGGATATGGTCGGTTTTGACCATGCCATGCTTAGTCGAAACGGTACAACCTTCGATCAGTGGCAGCAGGTCACGCTGTACGCCTTCACGAGAAACGTCAGGGCCAGAGGTTTGACCACCGCGCTTACAAATTTTGTCGAATTCGTCGATAAAGACGATACCGTGCTGTTCAACCGCTTCGATAGCTTGCTCTTTCAGCTCTTCAGGGTTGACTAGCTTAGCGGCTTCTTCTTCCACTAACAGTTTAAACGCTTCTTTGATCTTCATCTTACGTGCTTTTTGTTTTTGGCCCGCAAGATTTTGGAACATAGATTGTAGCTGATTAGTCATCTCTTCCATGCCAGGAGGAGCCATGATCTCAACACCCATTGGTGCCGCAGCGACTTCAATTTCGATTTCTTTGTCGTCTAATTGACCTTCACGTAATTTCTTACGGAAAGATTGGCGAGCAGGTGATTGTTCATCAACAGGCTCGGATTGACCCCAATTATTTTTTGCAGGTGGGATCAGAACATCAAGAATACGTTCTTCAGCTAGTTCTTCAGCACGGTAACGGTTTTTCTCAATGGATTGTTGACGGACCATTTTGACAGCAGAATCAGCTAAGTCGCGAATGATAGAGTCAACTTCTTTACCGACATAACCCACTTCTGTAAATTTTGTCGCTTCAACTTTGATGAATGGCGCGTTAGCGAGTTTTGCAAGGCGGCGAGCAATTTCAGTCTTACCGACACCCGTTGGACCAATCATTAAAATATTTTTTGGTGTGACTTCGTGACGTAACGTTTCATTCAGCTGCATACGGCGCCAGCGGTTACGTAGGGCAATTGCAACAGAGCGTTTAGCTTTGTTTTGACCAATAATATAATTATCGAGTTCGCTAACTATTTCGCGTGGAGTCATTTCGGACATACTGTAATCCTTATGATTTTGAAGAAATTTCTTCAAAGTTGACATTGTGGTTGGTATAGATACAGATATCGCCGGCAATAGAAAGTGCTTTTTCAGCGATTTCACGAGCACTTAATTCTGTGTTTTCAAGTAGTGCGCGTGCCGCAGCTTGCGCATATGGGCCACCTGAACCTATAGCAATTAAATCATTTTCTGGCTGAACGACATCACCGTTACCTGTGATGATAAGAGAGGTGTGTTCGTCGGCTACGGCTAGCAGAGCTTCAAGTTTGCGTAACATACGGTCAGTACGCCAATCTTTTGCTAGCTCAACAGCGGCCTTCGTTAAATGGCCTTGGTGAAGTTCAAGCTTGCGCTCAAACAGTTCAAAAAGAGTAAATGCGTCGGCAGTGCCACCGGCAAATCCGGCAATAACTTTGTCGTTATATAAGCGACGAACTTTGCGGACATTGCCTTTCATGACGGTGTTACCCATCGTCGCCTGCCCATCTCCACCAATTACGACCTGGCCATTACGGCGAACACTTACGATTGTTGTCATGAGTTAGCCCCTGGTTTTATGACGAAAAAAATGCGGGTATCAATTTTTCAAGTTACCAGCCTTCTTAAACGGGTAACTTGAAGCAAGCAAAATGCTGTAATAGCCGCTCTTGATAGTACGTTAAAACAGTACATGGGGGAGGGGATTGTATTTTTCAACCCCCAGAGGCACGAAGAATACAACCTGAGACACCAACACCGCTTGCACGATCGCGCATTTTTTCTGCCGTTGACTTGGAATAAGGGCCAAGTACGATTCGATGCCAGCCGCCGCCAACAGTGACTCGGCTTTCTATGCCTGCAAAAGCGAGTGTAGCACGAACGGACTCTGCTTGTTCCGCGGTACGGAAAGAACCACATTGAACCAGCATATTTTGTAAATTATTCGCGGGTTTGCTTTCAACGGGTGCAGGCTGCGTTGATTGTACAGGGCGATTTTCTGTTTTTGCCTCGGTCGAGGTGACAGTTTTACGTTGTACTGGCGGATTGACGGGTTGAGTTGGTTCTTTAATGATCACTTGTGAACGAGGAACCGGCTGCCCATTATAAGGCACTTCCGGTAAATTCGTCACAGGGCCACGTCTATCTGAATCAATCTGTTCTAGTAGTTGACGCTGCTCAGGGGTTAGCTCCGATGGGCGCATAATGTTGCTACCCGTACTCTTTTGCGTCTGCTCAATGTTTGGCGTATCAACACCCCGACGCTCTAGCTCTTTAATATAGCGCCAGCGTTCTTCAGGTTTAGGCGGTAAAGTATCGACAGGTGCTGATGATGAATGGCTTCCCGTACTTTGGGGGGATTCCTTCTTATTTTGAGTGATATAGAAAAGGCCGCCCACAAACAAGACAACAATTCCGACAGCAACAACTAATGTTGTCATCGGTAGGCCTTGCGCTTTCTTGGCTTTGCCTTTACTGGTTTTACGGCGGGCAGATGACCGCCCGCGAGCTACATAATCTTTTTGTGCCACGCTGTTAATTCACTAGGTTATTGAGTGTCTGTGATTATTCAGTTTTATACTCGTCGTATTTCAAGTTGCAGTATTGTTGGTGATGTTTTAGCAACAAACTGCAGCTTGAATGATTTAGGTGGTACATGTTACTTAACCTGAACGACTTTGCCTAGCTTTTAGGCGCTTTTGTACTCTCTCTAATGATTAAATCAGAATCTAGGAGACGAGAGCCAGGGGTGACACTATTACCTTGTAGTTGTTCCAGCAGTAATAACATGGCATGGCGACCAATTTCATCGCGAGGGTGATTTATCGTTGTTAAGGCTGGCAATGTATACTGAGCCTGCTCTAGATTATCGAACCCAACAATAGATAGGTCATCGGGAAGGATGAGTCCTGATTTTTTTGCTTGCCACATTGCACCGATTGCCATGATATCACTATGACAAAAAACCGCTGTGGGTGGTTCAGGTAGGGCAAGTAAAGTTTTGACAGCCTCAGCACCGCTTTCATGCGTAAAATCACCACGAACGATATATTGCTCGCGTAATTTTTCACCCGTACGCAGCATGGCTTTTTTATACCCTTCTAAACGATACTGGCTGTGTGGCATATGTTCAGGCCCCGCGATACAAGCGATACGTTTATGACCTAATTTCTGTAAATAGTGCGTAGCATTAAACGCAGATGTTAGGTTATCGATATGTACGGTTGGTAGTTTAAGTTCAGGAGAGAACTCGTTAGCCATCACGATAGGGGGGAGATTTTTTTGTTCTTCAGCAGAGACATCGAAAGGTAAATTCGAGCCTAACAGTACCATCCCGTCGATTTGTTTCGTAATAATCAGATTAATGAAGGCGTTTTCTTGTTTTTGTTGATGTTTGCAGTCGCCAATCAAGACAAAATAACCTTCTTGCGCGGCAACTTTTTCCAGTCCACAAATCACATCACTGAAAAAGGGATCACTAATATCGGGAACGATCGCCAAGATCGTTTTTGATTCGTTACGTTTGTAGCTCCTTGCTAAGTTATGTGGATAGTAGCCCACATCCATCACAGCTTGCTCTACTTTCTGACGTGTCTGTAAAGAGACTTTTTCAGGTGTCATTAATGTTCTAGAGACCGTTGCCGTTGATACGCCCGCTGCATTAGCAACATCTTTCATGGTTGCAGTACCACTGTGTTGTTTCTGTTCCACAACGTCTTCCTTACGTTTAGTTAATCGATTGCTTTTTTTGAATGGCGTAAAGACGTCATCACATCAAGTAACGAGTTATTCTAAATGGTTTAACAATAATATCTGTTACCTAGTTTACATAAAAACTGTGACTTGCGTCATTTTTTAGAGCTACTTCGCAAATATTGAAAATAGTTACCATAAAGTTTCCATATGAAACATAGGGGCAATATCAAGTGGAGCAGTTTGCTATTGTCCACTTCCCCTAAAATAAGACAGCTATAATTAGATTTTCTGCCCTAAAATTTGCAGAGGTCATGATGAAAAAAGCCCGTTTTACTGAAACTCAAATCGTTAATGTTTTAAAACTCGCTGATTCAGGCATGAAAGTGGACGATACTTGCCGTCAAAATGGGGTCAGTCATGCTACTTATTATAATTAGAAATCAAAGTATGGTGGCATGGAAGCCAGTGATGTTAAACGATTAAAAGAGCTTGAAGATGAAAACGCGAAACTGAAAAAGCTCTTTGCGGAAGTTAGCCTTGAAAATCATGCGATGAAGGCGCTTTTCGCAAAAAAGGGTTGGTAGTGGCTGAAAAGAGAGCCTGTACTCAATCATTAAAAGAGGCAGGCTTATCAGTCACTAAGGCTTGTGAGCTGACGTCATTATCACGAGCCACATTTTACCGTCAGCGAATAGATTGGCGCAAAAAAGACCGCGTGGTAATCGATGCTATACAAACCATTTTAGCTAAATCGCCACAATCGGGATTTTGGAAATGCTATTTCCGACTACGATTTCAAGGCTATCCCTTTAATCATAAACGAGTTTATCGCGTTTATTGTCAATTGGGGCTAAACCTGAAACGACGGGTTAAAAAAGTGCTTCCGAAGCGTGAAAAGAAGCCATTAGTGATAGAAAAATTCCCAAATATTCAATGGGCACTGGATTTTAGGCACGACAGTTTATACTGCGGTAAACGGTTCAGAACACTCAATATTCTTGATGAAGGAACACGTGAATGTTTAGCGATTGAGGTTGATACGTCATTACCGGCAGAACGTGTTATCAGAGTGCTTGAACGTTTAAAAATCGAAAGGGGGTTACCAAAGCAACTCCGAGTCGATAATGGGCCTGAGCTGTTCTCAGTTAACTTATTGAATTATTGTGAAGATAACCAAATTTCGCTATGCCATATTCAACCAAGAAAGCCACAACAAAATGGCTTTATCGAACGTTTTAATGGTTCGTTCCGTCGTGAATTTTTAAATGCGTATTTATTTGAATCGTTAAGCCAAGTTAGAGAATTAGCGTGGTTTTGGCAACAAGATTATAACCAAAATCGAACGCACGAAAACTTAAATCACCTCCCTCCGGAGGCCTATCGTAAACAGTTAGAAAACTCTAAGTTGGTGCGTCTCAATTAATGGGAAGTGGACAGTAACATTGCCATATTTTACTTAGTCATTATGAACTAATTCATATGGATCCGTTGGCCGTTTTGTATAACGTCCGGTTTCATTATTTCGCCATCGCTTTGATTTACCATAAAAACTACAACTCAATCCCAATGGTTCCACACAACCTACCCCATTCGGCGCATACTGCTAAAAATTTAAACCATCTGTCAACTTTATCAGGATTATAAAACTAACCATTATTTGTAAACAGGAAATTAAATAGAATGTTAGGTACGGACTTTTTGTTTTCATAGATAAGTTTACAGCCATTAGTAAAATGTAATTCTATCTGCTCTATGTCATCTTTAGAACAAACAGAAAATGTTGGCAATGATGAACCTTGTAACTGAAAAAACTGATTTAGGGGGGTATTCATTATTCCTAAATTATCCGTTATATGCATATTAATATTAGCATTATCAGTACATTGAGAAACACTAATAGCTTCATAACTTTTATTTTTTTGTCTCGCTATACATAACTCAATAGAAAAATTACTTATATTAATAGTATAAATTTCTGCTGATTTAAAACTCTCTTTTTGACAAAGCGACAAAAGGTACTTCCTATCCTCATCCAAATATATTGAGTTAAAAAAACCTTTGGATTTAATTATATCAATTATATCAATTATTTTTTTCATCTCTAACAGCTTTGATTTTTTCTGTTACACCTTTTACTAACCTATTATTATTCAATACTTTTTGTAAGTGACTCCACTCTGCGGCTTTAGTAGGCCATCTTACTTTAGCATATCTCTAGATAAGTTATTACTTTAGCTTTATTTTTGGGTTCTGTTAGGTATTGATCTGATTTTTCTGTTTTTTTCCAAGCAATTGTGTCTACATTTGTTTTACTAAAAACAGGGTATAAATTATTTTCCCATACTTACCTGATGTAATTGCAATTGCTATTTTATCAATATGAGCGTGAGCACCTTGAACCCATCAATCTTCAGCTAATACATCGATTCCATGCTGAACATGAAACCCCCACGGATCCACCCATGTCAGCGGATTCGGCGCATACTGGTACAGATTCAATCCACCCGCTAACCCGATGGGGTCTTGCTGGGTAAAGCGGCCTAAATCCGGGGCGTAGTACCTGAAGGTATTATAGAGCAGGCCGGTTTCTTTGTCGAAATATTGCCCTTGAAAACGCAGGTTTTGTTCACGGTTAAACTCACCGGTAGGGCGGGCCTGACGCTGTAAATTCCCCCAAACACCCTATTGACCTTGCCAAACGAGATGACCGTCACCGTTGGTGAGCGCCTCCGGCAATCCGTTTAAGCCACTGTGCGTGTAATAGATGGCGCACCGTGGATTGACGGGGGTATCCGTGCACTCAATACGGGCTAAAGAGGTATAACTGTGGTCATTGTACGCATGGTACACCGTGGTGTGCGGTTTGGTGCTACTGTGCTCATGGGTAAGCACCATCCCCACCCAGCCAAAGGTTTGCACTTCATCCGGCTCACGGGTGGGTAAGTGATGGTATTGGCTATCGCACTGGCTTTCCATAAGCGTTTTTCAATTCGCCGCCCGAGGATATCATAACGGTATTCCGCGCGCTCATAACCCAGTGGGCCTTGGTGAATATCGACCGCAATAATCTGGTGTTTATGGTCATAGTGTTAGTGTGTCAGTCAAATATCAGTGTTGTGAACATCGATTTATGCCTATGATGTACAACTTGATATGGGGATACGTCCACACGTGTTATACCCTCGTTTCTCGGTAGGTATTTTTCTGTTGTCAGCTCGTAAATATCAGACTGATTCGTACTTTTCTGATACTGCTGAGTCCAGTTATATAAACTGGATCCAGCAGTATCTATAGAAAAATAGCCCAATTATGAATGAGTCACGACCTTTTGCTTTTAATTATTTCGATGAAACTCTCCAGTAGCCTTATGTTATTTGTTTTTCTATCGATTTTGATTAATGAATCATTTTTCTTTCTATGATATAAAGCAATGTAATGTGTATTATGGTAAACTTAATGCGACCCCAATTTCATCAACTACTTTATTAAACTCTGCATACTCGAAATCATTAAATTCATTTAAATTGTCAATATATGACATATTTATATGGGTTACCTTATTAAGAGATATCATGACAGGGCCTAAATCAATTAAATCGTAGCCACTATCTATCTCTTGATAGACTTCTTCACTTAAAGAGTTAATATATAAATTGGGGTCGGGTAATTTTATTGCCTCCCACTCTACGTTATATATCTCCAATCGGAATGCTTTACTTCTTTTCGTTTGACAAAATCCAGATTTATATAGGCTTGATAAATCGTCAATATCTGAAAATATATGTATTATCAAAAAGCCATCATCAGGGGAAATATAGCTAGAAATATCCCTAACAAACTCTATGTTATTAATCAAACTAACAGGGTAACATATAATATCAACATCCAATACATCAACAGATTTCAACTCTCCATTATATTTTGACATAAAAAAAACATCAAATTCATCATATTCATTAAATTCATATGATACTGCTTTTTTTTCACTTGAGTAAGCCATTTCAAATGAATAATCCATCATTTTATTTGATGCCAAGAACTTCGCTAACTTATCAAAAAAAAACGGTGTCTCATTTTGCAGAATAAATGTATTTCCATATTTCATTATAAACCTCATCTACATACTAACATTTAGTGCTGCCTGTTTTCCAATTTACACTTCTTTCCGTCAATGCACCTTTTTTATTCGGTACTTGTATCACTTCCCCTGCTATCCAATCTACAGTATTAAGTTTTATATTAGAATAAATGACACGCTTATGTTGGCTACCTCTACCGCTATTACCTCCTTGCTTAACGTTTTTAGGTAGTTTAATACTATTTTTTGGCACTTCAAGTTTAAATACATGAGTTGCTTTATTTGAAGTAATATTTAAACTTGTTGCGATCTTATGTCCTAGAGCTTCTGGTGAAGTCGGAGTAACATAGACCCCCTGTTTATTACCACTTTTTGGTGGTGGTGAACTCATTCTGATTTCACCACTTCTAATTATTGCTTCATATCCTGCTTTATCTGTGAAGTGATATACAGTGACTGTATCTTTAGCCCACCC
>NZ_JAMPLW010000026.1:0-56490 GCF_028477805.1 Providencia sp. PROV268 | reverse complement strand
CATTACAATATCAAACTCTACACTTCTCAATGACTACTGTTGTTTCAGTTCTTAAAAACCAAAACGCAACCCCACCAGCTTTACTTATAGGGTTAAATATGGTGCATCCGGGAGGATTCGAACCTCCGACCGCTCGGTTCGTAGCCGAGTACTCTATCCAGCTGAGCTACGGATGCAGCTTCTAAAATGGCGGTGAGGGAGGGATTCGAACCCTCGATGCAGCTTTTGACCGCATACTCCCTTAGCAGGGGAGCGCCTTCAGCCTCTCGGCCACCTCACCGTTTTTAGTCACAGGCGATTTGTTTTTGACATCTCGTCTCTGTGTGGCGCACATATTACTTTCCTCGCTTTAGAAGTCAAACAATTTTTCCAAACTTTTTACTTTTCAATGATCGTTTGCACATTTCACAAGCAAGATGATTAGTTTAGCATCGAAAATCATATTCATCACGGGGTAATTTCACAATTTTTAAGGTCGTAAAAAAACGACTCATTGTGAAATTCTATCGTGAAAATATGCTAGCAAAACATGTTAATCATCATATGCAGTGCAAGAGAAGTGGTAAGGGCCATAGAATAAAAGGCCAATTAGCCACAGGGAAGCGAGAAAAAATTAAATATAGGAAGGGATATAGATAAAAGACAAGCGTCCATCTTTGCTGTGTGGGTCAAGATATGGACGCTTATTCATTATTATTGATTGTCTGGTTGAGTCTTTTCAGCCTGGATCCGTTGATAAATTTCTTCACGGTGAACAGAAACTTCCTTTGGGGCATTGACACCAATACGAACTTGATTGCCTTTTACTCCCAGTACCGTAACTGTTACCTCATCGCCTATCATGAGTGTTTCACCAACTCGACGAGTCAGAATAAGCATTCTTTGCTCCTTGAAATATTAAAAGAGTCGGGTCTCTAGGTTTCCCCCGCTATTGTCCATCACACACCGTGAAAACGTAAAGCAATGATATACACCTAAAGCATTGATGCCATCAAGGCAATCATTTTTAATTATATACATACAAAATATAACACCACTTACAACACTTTAACAATGTTGCAACAGCGAAAGTTACCTCACGGTGTATGAGGTAACTTCCCCAGTAGCTAGAGCCGTGAAGACACCCAATCTTCTACACTTGCCATAGCTGTTGGTAACGCACTCACATCCGTACCACCAGCCTGAGCCATGTCTGGGCGCCCACCGCCTTTACCACCGACTTGTTGAGCAACATAGGATATCAAATCACCCGCCTTTATTTTAGCAGTCAAATCATTAGTTACACCAACAATTATACTGACTTTATCACCACTTGTTGTTGAAAGCACGATAATCGCTGATTTCAACTGATTTTTGAGATCATCAACCATGGTTCTCAAAAGCTTAGGTTCAGTATTATTTAATTGACTAACAAGTAATTTAACGCCTTTGATATCTTTTGCTTTGCTACTTAGTGAAGCACTTTCTTGCGATGCTTGTTGATCTTTTAATTGCAAAATCTCTTTTTCTAGCTGACGAGATTTTTCCAATGCAGACTTAACTTTTTCAACTAAGCTACTCATATCGCCTTTGAGAAGATGAGCTATCGCATTAAGTTGCTCTGACTGGCTATGAACACTTTCCAATGCGCTCTCACCTGTTGTCGCTTCAATACGACGCACACCTGCCGCTGTACCAGACTCACTGAGGATACGGAACAAACCAATATCACCAGTACGGCTTGCATGCGTACCACCACAAAGTTCGATAGAGAAATCACCGCCCATACTCAGAACACGTACGCGCTCTTCGTATTTCTCACCGAATAGTGCCATCGCACCTTTCGCTTTTGCACTCTCTAAATCCATAAGTTCCGTTTCAATTGGTGTATTCTTACGAATTTGTGCGTTAACGATATCTTCAACTTCGCGCAACTGAGCGGCTGTCATAGCCTCAAAATGTGAGAAGTCAAAGCGCAAGTATTTATCATTAACTAAAGAGCCTTTTTGTGACACATGCTCACCTAGCACTTGACGTAAAGCGGCATGTAACAAGTGAGTCGCTGAGTGATTCAGACGGATTGCATCACGTCTTTCCACATCGATTTTGGCATCAATACGATGATTAATCACCAAAGAGCCTGATTCTACCTTACCAATATGACCAATCGCTTGACCATATTTTTGGGTATCCGTCACGATAAAGCTACCGCTATCATTACGCAACAAACCTGTATCACCGACTTGACCACCTGATTCTGCGTAAAACGCCGTTTTATCAAGGATCACCAAACCTTCTTCACCTGCGTTCAGGGAATCGACTGGCTGGCCATTTTTATAGATGGCAGTTATTGTTGCTAATTGTTCATTATAGGCATAACCAGAAAATTCGCTGTGCTTTTCGACCTTAATCAGTGAATTATAGTCAGTACCAAAGCCACTTGATTCTCTAGCACGACGACGCTGGTCTTCCATTGCGCGCTCAAAGCCTTCTTCGTCAACCTTAATATTACGTTCACGACACACATCAGCGGTTAAATCCATCGGGAAACCGTATGTATCATATAAACGGAATACCGTTTCACCATCTAAGGTATCCCCTTTAAGGGCAGCTAGTTCTTCATCAAGTAGCTGTAGGCCCCGCTCTAAGGTACGAGCGAACTGTTCTTCTTCAGTTTTAAGTACTTTTTCAACAGTAGATTGCTGACGAGCCAGTTCATCCGCAGCGGACCCCATAACGTTAATGAGTGGCGCCACTAGTTTGTAGAAGAAAGTGTCTTTTGCTCCCAGCATATAACCATGACGTACTGCGCGGCGAATAATACGGCGCAATACATAACCACGACCTTCGTTGGATGGAATAACACCATCACTCACGAGGAATGCACAAGAACGGATATGGTCAGCAATGACACGAAGTGATTTATTTGAAAGGTCGTTAGAACCTGTCGCTTTAGCGGCTGCTGCGATCAGCTCTTGGAAAATATCGATATCATAGTTAGAGTTGACATGCTGCAATACTGCCGCAATACGTTCAAGCCCCATCCCTGTATCCACTGACGGCTTAGGTAGTGGTTCCATCGTGCCATCGGATTGACGGTTAAACTGCATGAAAACGATGTTCCAGATTTCGATATAACGGTCACCATCTTCTTCAGGGCTTCCTGGAGGACCACCCCAGATATGCTCACCATGATCATAGAAAATTTCGGTACATGGACCACAAGGACCTGTATCCCCCATCTGCCAGAAGTTATCAGATGCGTATGGCGCCCCTTTGTTATCACCAATACGGATAATACGATCTACAGGAATACCGACTTCTTTGTGCCAAATATCATAGGCCTCATCATCGGTCTCGTAGACGGTCACCCACAATTTTTCTTTTGGTAAGTTGAACCATTCTTTCCCAGTTAATAGCTCCCAAGCAAAGTTGATTGCATCATGTTTGAAGTAATCACCGAAGCTAAAGTTGCCAAGCATTTCAAAGAAAGTATGGTGGCGGGCTGTGTAGCCAACGTTTTCTAAATCGTTATGTTTACCACCTGCTCGCACACATCTTTGTGCTGTTGTCGCTCGGGAATATGCTCTTTTATCCAGACCAAGAAAAACATCTTTGAACTGGTTCATCCCTGCGTTAGTGAACAATAATGTTGGGTCATTGTTTGGCACTAGCGAACTGCTACTGACCACCTGATGACCTTTTGTATGAAAAAAGTCGAGAAACGCTTGACGGATCTCAGCGGTGCTTTTACTCATAATTATCCCGATTTCAAGCTGGAAACTGAATTACGAATTGTTGAGATGGAATGTAACATCACCTCTAATCAACTCTCCGATTAAAAAGTGACTGATAAGATAAAGTCTCTTTGTGTAGAAGTAAAATTTATACTCTTCATACTTCAAGTTGTAGCATGGTTGACTATGTTCACTCGTCCTAGTTACAGACATGATACATGTTCTTAGCGACTTATTTTTTTGTCGCCTCGCTGCGCCTTGAATTTTTTGTAGTATAGATACATCCATTCGTGGCTTTCATTGTAAAGCGTCTGAATATTTTCTGAAAGTATGTTTATACCTTTCAATGGGCTATTTTTCCACAGAAAAAC
Organism: Providencia sp. PROV268; assembly: GCF_028477805.1. NCBI lineage: Bacteria > Pseudomonadati > Pseudomonadota > Gammaproteobacteria > Enterobacterales > Morganellaceae > Providencia > Providencia sp. PROV268. The sequence continues at coordinate 52,403 of NZ_JAMPLW010000026.1, read as the reverse complement.
CATTGTTCATCCCATTATAGCTCAAATGAAAAACAAAAAAACGCCACTCATTTTAGAGTGGCGTTTATAATCTTCTTATTTATCAAACTAATAAGTTCGTATTAAAATTCTTCTGGTGTCTCATCTTCATCAGTTTCACTGATATAGTCAGCCGCTGCGCTGCTAAACTCACCAGTATGCGTTAAAAGCATTTCACGCAATTTTTTATCGAGTTCTTCTGCAATTTCCCGATGCTCTTTCAGATACGTTGTCGCGTTTGCTTTACCTTGACCGATTTTATCACCGTTATAGCTATACCAAGCACCGGCTTTTTCAATCAACTTATGTTTAACACCTAAGTCGATCAATTCACCATAGGTGTTAATGCCTTCACCATAAAGGATTTGGAATTCAGCCTGTTTAAATGGCGCTGCAACTTTGTTTTTAACAACTTTAACGCGTGTTTCGCTACCTACAATTTCTTCACCATTTTTGACAGCACCGATACGGCGAATATCTAAACGAACAGAAGCGTAGAATTTCAGAGCGTTACCACCTGTAGTGGTTTCAGGGTTACCAAACATAACGCCGATCTTCATACGGATTTGGTTAATGAAGATTAAAAGTGTATTCGAGTTCTTTAAGTTACCCGCTAATTTACGCATCGCTTGGCTCATCATACGAGCCGCTAAGCCCATGTGTGAGTCACCGATTTCACCTTCAATTTCAGCTTTTGGTGTTAATGCGGCTACGGAGTCAACGATAATGACATCAACAGCGCCTGAACGCGTCAGTGCATCACAAATCTCTAATGCTTGCTCACCAGTATCAGGTTGAGAACATAGAAGGTTATCGATATCAACACCCAGTTTTTTCGCATAGATTGGATCTAGCGCATGTTCAGCGTCGATAAATGCACAGGTTTTTCCGCTACGTTGTGCTGCTGCAATAACTTGCAACGTGAGTGTTGTTTTACCAGAAGATTCAGGACCATAAATTTCGACAATACGCCCTAATGGCAAACCACCTGCACCTAAAGCCACATCAAGAGATAAAGAGCCTGTTGAAATAGTTTCTACGTCCATTGAGCGGTCTTCACCAAGACGCATGATAGAGCCTTTACCAAATTGCTTTTCAATTTGACCTAACGCTGCAGCTAATGCCTTTTGTTTGTTTTCATCGATAGCCATGTTCACTCCCTTTGGTGCAATGGACTCTCCCACTGCAAATAGAACGATTGAATTCGGTTTGTTGATGATAAGTATACTGTATAATCATACAGTATCAAGAAGATTTTTAACTTAACATTTGTAAAAGTGTTTCAAGTGCATAAGCGGTTGATTGTAAACGAACTGCATTTCTATCACCTTGGAACACACAATGCTTAGTCGTAATATTAACAGTACCTGTAGAGTGTTTTTGAGCAAATCCAAACCAAACAGTACCAACCGGTTTTTCCTCACTACCGCCACCGGGACCTGCGATACCGCTGACGGAAACCGCCACATCAGCGGCGGCTTCTTTAAGTGCACCAAGCGCCATCTCCGAAACGACTTGTTCACTCACTGCGCCATACTTCTGCAATGAGGCTTCTGTCACACCGATCATCTGGTGTTTTGCCTCATTACTGTATGTCACAAACCCTCTATGAAAGTAATCCGAACTACCGGCAATATCCGTCAATACTTTTGCAATCCACCCGCCAGTACATGACTCCGCACAGGTTATCGTTTTACCTTGCTTTTTGAGGATCTGACCAAGCTGAACGCTTAATGTTTCGAGATAACTTTCATTTTTCATTTGATTGTTTACCTTTACATGCCTATTTTTTGCGTGCGCGATCCCAGATCCACAACCCAGCAATTGCGATAGCAAATACCGAGCCAAAGCCAATACCGACACTAATCACAGACAACCCAGCTTTCATTGCCAGTGAATATAGCCCTAACATAATAAGCATGGCGCTATTTTCACCTAGGTTTTGCACCGCTATCGCGTTACCAGCCCCAACCGTTTCCTTACCTTTTTCTTGCAGTAACGCATTGAGAGGAACTACAAATAGCCCACCAAAAATCCCTAATACAGCCAAGATGGCGTAAGAAGGCATGAGTTTAGTTTGCAGAGCAAGTAATATCACCATAACGCCAATCACAATCCCTGCGGGAATACAGCGTGATACGGTTTTTAATGTAATAAATTTTGCGGCAAGCCCCGCTCCCACGACAATACCGACGGCAACCGCGGCATTAAGGTAGGTTGGCGTTGCATTATCTTGTAAGCCTAATGCGATAGGAACCCATGCCACTAATAAGAAGCGTAAAGTGACACCCGCGCCCCAAAACATACTAGTTCCGACCAATGAAAAGCGGCTTTCTTGGTTTGCCCACAGCGTGCGGCAGGCTGTCCAAAAATCAATGAATAGTTTTTTAAAATGCCAGCCTTTACCAGGGCGAGCGGCAACTAATCGAGGAATATAAAAATTGGCAATTACCGCTAACGCATAAAGCACAGCACAGGTCGCAAGGGCTAATATTAGGCTAACATCAGATAAAATACCGCCAACAACTGAGCCAACTAATATAGCGGCGATTGTTGATGCTTCCATAACGCCGTTTGCTTTTACTAAGTTATCGCCACTGGTTAGTTCACCTAAGATACCGTATTTTGCAGGGGAATATGATGCTGCGCCAATCCCAACAAGCCCATAACAAAGGAATGGGTTAAGACCCAAGCAGATCCCCAGCGCGCCAATAAACTTAAACAAGTTTGAAACTAACATGACACGCCCTTTCGAGAAGCGATCAGCAACTTGCCCTACAAATGGCGCTAAGATGATATAGGTAAATACAAAGACCATCTGTAATACGGGATGGCTCCATTCAGGATAAAACTCCGCTTTTAACTGGGCTAAAATGGCAAATAACAGCGCATTATCAGCAAAAGCGGAAAGAAACTGCGAAGCCAGAACCGCTTTCATCCCTCGGCTCATGAGTGGCGCATTGACATCTTGCATACCTTCAATCCTCTAACGCCATCTGTTTAAGCGTAACGAAATCTGTTTTACCCGTTCCGAGCACTGGTAACTCTTTTACAACACGAATATCCCGCGGCACAGCTAATTCGGTTAAGCCCTTACTTTTTGCGGCAGATGAAAGTGCACTTCTATCCAGCTCTTTATCTGTGGTAAACAGGACCAATGCCTCGCCTTTACTGCTATCCGGTTTCGTAACCACAGCATGATGGGCGTTTGGCGACAAACTGAATACCATCTGTTCAATACTTTCGAGTGAAACCATTTCACCAGCAAGCTTCGCAAATCTTTTGACACGGCCTTTAATCGTGCAGTAATTGAGTTCATCAAGTACGACGATATCACCTGTGTCATACCATCCTTCTTCTTGCTCACCATGCTGGTTTTCTGCCGATGGTTTTTCAAGAACGCCGGGCGCTTCAACACGCAAATACCCTTTCATGATATTTGGCCCTTTGAGTTGCAACTTGCCTCCATTTTCAATCCCGGAAATTGGGATAATACGGGAGTCCATTTGTGGCAATATTTGCCCTACCGTGCCTTCTTTAGAAGCCATCGGAACATTGATAGAGACAATAGGCGCACACTCAGTCACACCATAACCTTCAAGAATACGAATGCCGAATTTATCAAACCAAATCTTCTTGGTGCTATCTGATAATTTTTCAGCACCCGCAACGACATAGCGTAATCGTGCAAAATCATATTGATGAGCAAAACGTGCGTAGTTAGCCAAAAATGTTGATGTGCCAAATAACACAGTGCAATTTTTGTCATACACTAATTCAGGGATAACTCGGTAATGGAGTGGGCTTGGGTATAAAAAGACCCGGCTTCCTGAAAAGAGAGGAATAAACAGCCCAACCGTTAACCCAAAAGCGTGAAAGAGTGGCAACGATGACATAAAACGGTCACGAGGCGTAAAGTCTGCGATGGTTTTAATTTGCTCAACGTTTGCCATAAGGCTAGCGTGGCTGTGCACAACCCCTTTTGGCGTACCTTCTGAACCAGAAGTAAACAGCACTAATGCTTCATCTTCAGCCTTACGAGGAATCACGGCCTTAGCTGGCATTAATAGGTGTTTAACTATCCATAATTTATCTTGCCAAGTTACGGTATCTTTTAAATCTTCAAGGTAAATCCAATTTGCTTCAGTAACTTGCTCTGGAATATGGGTTAAATTGCCTTTTTCAAGAAATTGTCGTGACGTAAAGATAACTTTTGCTTGAGAAGCTTTAAGTGCATTACGAATACCATGGCTACCCGCCGTATAATTCAGCATGGCAGGAACTCGTCCACGCATTAAAGCCCCGAAAATAGCGGCCGCCGTCACTGTTGTATTTGGTAATAATAGGCCAATACGCTCATTTTCATGGGTATAACGTTCGATTATTCGCCCAACGCCTAACGATTTTTTCAACAGCGTTTGGTAGTTATCTTCTTTAAAATTAATATCTTCAATACATGGCGAACGGCGCCCAAAGCGTTTTACGCTCTGAATAAATTCTTCAACCAGTGTGACTTGAGGACGGCAAGCCATACGTGCTGACTTCATAATGCTATATAAATGAATACCTGCTAAACGACGGCGTTCAATCGCTTTTGCCGCTTCAGGCATAGGGATAGTTTCAGCGGGTAAAATATGCAGAGTGATTTGAGGAAACCATTTCAAAGGAATAATACCTTTTAGGCGGCTAAAATAACTCCTTTCAGCGCCTTCAATACGAATAGGTATCACTTTTGCCCCTGATTTTGCCGCAACAAATGCCGCACCGTCATAAATTTTCATCAGCGAGCCGTGAACGCTGATACGCCCTTCAGGGAAAATAACGATTGGACGGCCTTTTTCAACTTCTTTGACTAGTTTGCGGATCCCCAGAGGGTTTGCCGGATCAAGAGGAACAATATCAGCATAAGGTTTTAGTAGTTTGATCATTCTCGGTGTTGCAACAGTCGAATAAACTGCAAACACAGGCTTGATAGGTAAAAACAGCGCAATTAATATCCCATCAATGAATGAAACATGGTTAGGTGTAATTAGACATTTGTCTTGATATAACTCTTTTTCGTCTCCCAGTACGCGGATACGAAATAAAAATCTAAGTACTGCCCTGAGCATATTTGCCAGCATAATAAATCCCTATGTTTTGTCTTCTTTTATCATTCCAACAGATAATTATGTCTTGAAAACCAGAATTAAGCTAAGTAGTTTACTCCTAAAGTGCCTTGAAGCACGATGCTTTTAAGCCAAATTTGTTAATTGAGTGATAATTGTCTCGACGGGCAGCTCCGCATCAATCACATAATGTGCGGTTGCTTGATAAAGAGGCTCCCTTTGTGACATGACCTCTTCAATTTCTTCTAATATTGATTTGCCTGTTAAGCTTGGACGTTGATCAGCTTGCGGCTCAGCTGCTAGTCTCGCCGCCAAAACCTCTGGTTTCGCGCTCAAATAGATCACCGTGCCATTATCACGCATCACACGTTGGTTTTCTTCAGATAGGATAATGCCGCCCCCCGTCGATACCACGGCATCTGGATCGGCTATCGATTTTAATACTTCACTTTCTAAGTGACGAAAGTATTCCCAGCCATGTTGTTCTACTATCCGCGCAATACTGGTTCCCGCACGTTCAACAATCAATTTATCGGTATCAATGAATTGACATGCTTTATAATCAGCCAATCGCCTACCGATTGTTGTTTTCCCTGAACCTCTCGGACCTATTATGTAAAACATTTTGATTCATCCCATTGTCATGATCATTACGAGGCGTACGCTACGCGTTATAGATTTTTTAGTCTCAAAACAACCAATAATCATAAAAACAAAGCCACACGCTAAGTGTGGCCTAATTATTATTATTTAACTTTTAAGCTCGGTTAAGGAAGTCTCCATAACCAATCCATTTGTATGTCGTCAAGGCATCTAATCCCATTGGACCACGAGAATGCAGTTTTTGTGTACTCACAGCAACTTCAGCGCCTAGTCCAAATTGACCTCCGTCGGTAAACCGAGTACTTGCATTGACATACACTGCCGCAGAATCTACACGTAGGACAAAGTAGTCAGCTTGGCGGATAGATTCCGTTAAAATAGCATCGGAGTGTGCGGTGCCATAGGTTCGAATATGGTCGATTGCGGCATCAATTCCCGAGACAATTTCAACATTCAGATCGAGTGATAACCACTCATCCACTAAGTTTTCAGGCGTGACATCGACCACTTTTGCAGGCCCTTTTTGCAAGTACGGCATAGCTTGCTTGCTGGCATGTAAAGTGACCTGCTGTTCAGCCATTTTTTGGCTTAGTAGAGGTAAAAACGCCGCCGCAATTTTTTCATGAACCAATACGGTTTCAAGTGAATTACAAGCGCTTGGACGTTGGACTTTTGCATTAATCAGCACGTTGATTGCTTTATCAAAATCAACTGATTCATCAACAAATGTGTGACAAACACCAATCCCACCGGTGATCACAGGGATCGTCGATTGCTCACGACACAATTTATGTAGCCCTGCTCCACCTCTTGGGATCAGCATATCAACATATCGATCTAATTTGAGTAGCTGCGCCACTAATTCACGATCAGGGTTATTAATCGCTTGAATAGCATTCGCCGATATGCCGCTATTTTTTAATGCTTTTTGGATCACGTCTGTGATAGCCAAATTGGTATTATGCGTTTCTTTACCACCACGTAAAATCGCCGCGTTACCTGTTTTTAAGCATAAAGCAGCCACGTCAACGGTCACATTTGGGCGAGCTTCATAGATCACCCCAACAACCCCTAGTGGCACACGGCGACGTTGTAAATTTAAACCGCTATCCAACAGATTGCCATCAATCACTTGCCCGACAGGATCGGCTAATTGGCACACTTTTCTAACATCATCCGCGATATTTTTTAGGCGCTCTGGCGTTAGTAATAAACGATCTTGCAGTGCAGGCGACATCCCATTTGCACGAGCTTGTTCTATGTCTTTTTCGTTAGCGGCAAGAATTGCTGCACTTTCTTGTTCCAGTAGATCAGCAATTTGCTCTAAAGCCGCATTTTTTTGTTTTGTACTTAATTGGGCGAGTTGCCATGAGGCTTCACGAGCCGATTTTCCCATTTGTTCTAACATAATTAACCCACTATCATATCGTCGCGGTGGACAGCTACAGAGCCATGTTCATAGCCCAGTATGCGGCCTATTTCCTGTGAATGATGGCCCGCAATCATTCTTAAAGCGTCACTATTATAATGAGTGACCCCGTGAGCAAGATCTTTACCTGCCATATTCCGTATCCGTACAACGGCACCACGGGAAAAATCACCTTCAATTTTTTTGATGCCTTTCGGCAGTAAGGAGCTTCCTTTTTCCATAATAGCAAGTTGAGCGCCATCATCGATATATATATCGCCAGCCGCTGGAGCACCAAAGATCCAACGCTTGCGGTTTTCCATTGGGTTTTTCTGCCCATAAAACCGCGTGCCTACTGGAATATCTTCAATCACCGCGTTGATCACATCTGGCTTATTACCTGCCGCAATAATGACATCTATTCCTGCTCTTCCTGCAACATCGGCGGCTTGCAACTTAGTTGCCATCCCCCCCGTCCCCAGACCAGTAACACTTCCCCCCGCCATTTCACGCAATTCATCATTGATGCCATACACTTCTGGGATCAGTTTTGCATTCGGGTTACTACGAGGGTCAGAATCAAATAACCCTTCAATATCTGTCAATAATAGCAATTTGTCAGCATCACCAAGGATAGCGGCAAGGGCTGATAAATTATCATTATCCCCCACTTTAATTTCAGCGGTTGCGACAGCATCATTCTCATTAATCACAGGCACAATGCCATTATCAAGCAGAGCCTGCAATGTATCTCGTGCATTCAAAAAGCGCTCTCTGTCTTCCAGATCAGCCCGTGTCAACAGCATCTGCCCAATATGAATACCATAAATAGAGAATAGACGTTCCCATAACTGAATAAGGCGGCTTTGCCCTACCGCTGCAAGAAGCTGCTTCGACGCGATTGTCGCTGGAAGCTCGGGGTAATTAAGGTGTTCACGACCAGCAGCGATAGCGCCAGACGTGACAATAATAATACGATGCCCTTTTTGATATTGTTGCGCACACTGCCTGACTAACTCAACAATATGAGCTTGGTTCAATTGCCGTGAGCCTCCGGTCAATACACTAGTGCCTAATTTAACAACAAGTGTCTGGCTATTTTTCATCATTTTTCTGCCATTAAAATTAATCAATACAAATTAGGTATCATTTTTATCAGTTGGAGCGCGTTATGCCAACAGGCATAACGCTAAATTCAACAAAAGTTGGCTTAAAACAATTTTATGCGCTTAATTCCAATTTAAATTCTGCCATTTTTGCGGAAGGAAACAAAGATAGCTCAAGCTCAGAAAGTTGTTTGGAAAGGGATTGATGGAAGGATATGAGGTTCTGCTCAATGATATCAAGGGTTGCATTATCTTTCAGTGGCTTATCTTGCCAAGTACCATGAACATTGTACAAACCCAAATGGTATGAATACTCAAATCCATCTTCATTTGGCGATAATAGCATCCACCAGCCCCAAAACTCGCGTCTTTCTGGTGCTGAATTGACATTAACGCAAACAGTCAGGCTATCGAAAAAATAGCAACCATCTAAACATTGCTTTTCTCGTAGATAAGGTCCTAAAGCAGAAAACTTCTTTAAATACTTCCCATTAGAGTAATCAGTAGGTAACGCCATGTAAGGATCTCCTTTTTGAGAAGATCCCTTTTTAACAAAAGTTAAAAAATAATCAAGTTATTAAATAAAATTAAACAATTTTACTTTTTAACCAATCTGTTGTTTCACTCAGTGACTTTTGGAAGTTTTCAAAAACAGGTGTCTCTGGCAGGGTTAATATATGGCTATCCATTGATGAACGCCTGATCAAATCGGATTCTGCTTTAGGACTATAAATATCACCTTTCCAATAAACCGACATCATAGGCACACGACAACGACGCCCTAAAAGCCCTTGATTTTTTAATGAATAGCAACTTAATTCATGCCGTAATGCCGCACCATCAACATGATAAATTCCTAAACGACTGGCGAAAACATCCAGCTCCATACGTGGAATATCGCGCTGATATTTTTCTTCATGCAATAAACTGTGTACAACTGGTCCTAAGACAGCGACAGCTTTGATTTTATCAGGGCACATATAGGCAAGCCTTAAAGCGACATTGGCGCCAAAGCGCAACCCAACAAGGCCAAAGCGTGTATGGTCTATCCATGGGATTGTGTTTAGCTGGCGAACCACTTGCTCATGGAGTTCACTGGTTTCTTGGGATAGCTTATATTTAATTGAATAGCCAATTGACGGCATATCTAATGTCAACATGGCAATACCAAGTGGCTCAAGGTAGTCACGGAAAAAACGGCAATAGTCGATTTGTAAACTATCCAGCGTTCCACATACCATGACTGTCGGATAAGGCCCCTGACCCGTTGAAGGGATATGTAAAAAGCCACATACCTCTTTATTACCATCGACCTTAAACGCGATTTTTTTCAGTTTATAACGCGAAAATTGTGCGGCGCTATCATAGGCTTTGCATGCCAAGAGAATCGCTTGATCCGCTAATTCATCGCCTTTTATAAAAGGGTAAGCGGCAATACTGTACAAATTGGCAGCACGCAACCATGCCCGACTGGCTTTTTCTCCTCCTTCAAACTGCAAGGCTTTTTGTTGCCATTGCATGGCTTGATGAGACCACTCAAAGCACCAGTTACCGCGACGATTACCAATGATGGTATCAAGTAAATGTTCATCACTACGTTCGGCTTCTGTTACCGCAATACGGCTCAAAACCTCTTCAATTTCTAAAGCGTCAATACCACGCCAAATCCACAACAAGCGATTGATCATACGATACCAGCCCGCGTGCTGGGCACCACTTAATGCCGAATGGCTATTGACAATAGGGGCGCTATAAGCGGAGTAAGAAACTAATGTTGATGTTTCAGTTTGCTTAACTTTTGGCTTGAACAGTTTTTCGGAGAGATTTTGTTGAGTCATCCTGATAACCTGTCGATTGAGCTAAAATAAAAAGGGAATGCCATTGCATCCCCCTTATCATAACGTTTCGTGTTTAATTTTATTAGGTAATAATGTTTTAAGCATCATAATAAAGGGCACACCCCATATTAGCGCTATTTTTACCTGTCATTTAGATCTAACTCAAAACCGTTATGGTTTATTTATCTTGCTCACACAAAGGCTTTACAAACACCACGCCCATATCCCATGGCTGTTCAATCCACGTGTTTTGTGGAATATCAACGACATAATCATCCACCAATGGGCGGCCTGCTGGTTTTGCAAAAATTGTCACAAAATGTGCTTTCGGGTACATATCACGAATGGCTTTTGCAGTACCACCAGTGTCAACGAGGTCGTCAATGACAATGAAACCTTCCCCATCACCTTCGGCACGTTTAATGACTTTCAATTCACGCTGGTTGTCATGGTCATAGCTGGAGATGCATACGGTATCAACATGGCGGATACCCAATTCACGTGCAAGAAGTGCACCTGGTACAAGGCCACCACGGCTAACCGCGATAATGCCGGTCCATTGTTCGACTGGTAATAAACGTTGTGCGAGTTTACGGGCATGTATTTGCAACATATCCCACGTTACGACATATTTTTCGCTCATAAAATTCGGGTCCCGACTGCTGAGTAATACTGAAATGTGTCTTGCGGAAAAAAGGTTGCGCGAGATTATAGTGATTTGACACAGCAAAAACCAGCAAAAACGGATAATTGTGATGAATTAATATGATTTACACTGACTATTTATAACAATTAGGTGTATGCTGAGAAAATCAATCGTGTGGCCTGAATATCTGTGCCACACCTTTTAAGCAGAATAAGTAGCTAAAAATAAATAAGATCAAAGTCGCTTAAGGAGATCTAACGTGTCTGAACTAGCCAAATTGTCACCACAGCCATTATGGGATATTTTTGCCAAAATTTGTTCAATTCCCCATCCTTCTCATCATGAAGAAGCGCTAGCAACACACATTATCGAATGGTCAAAACAAAAAGGGTTTCATGTAGAACGTGACCAAGTCGGTAATATCTTGATCCGCAAAGCGGCAACACCTGGCTATGAAAATCGTAAACCTGTTGTGCTGCAAGCACACTTAGATATGGTTCCGCAGAAAAATAATGACACGGTACATGATTTTACCAAAGATCCTATCCGCCCTTACGTTGATGGAGAGTGGGTCACGGCAGAAGGCACAACTTTAGGTGCAGATAACGGTATCGGAATGGCATCTACCCTTGCGGTGCTAGCAGATGATAGCGTTGAACATGGGCCACTTGAAGTACTGTTAACCATGACCGAAGAAACAGGCATGGACGGTGCTTTTGGCTTACAAGCAGGTTGGCTACAAGCGGATATTCTGATCAATACTGACTCAGAAGAAGAAGGCGAAATCTATATGGGTTGCGCGGGTGGTGTTGATTTTACAACAACATTTGACCTCACTCGTGAAGCCGTACCGCAAGGCTACAAAACCTTCACCATGACATTAAAAGGCTTAAAAGGCGGTCACTCTGGTGGTGATGTTCATTTAGGTTTAGGTAATGCTAACAAGCTGTTGGCACGCTTCCTTGCGGGCCACCAAGAAGAGCTTGGTTTAAAACTGTTAGAATTCACTGGGGGAACCGTTCGTAATGCTATCCCTCGTGAAGGGCATGTGATTATCGCTGTTCCAGCAGATAAAGTCGCTGAACTAACAGCCCTAAGAGCACGCTATGAAGACATCTTAAAAAATGAACTGGCCGTTGTTGAGCCAAACTTAGTTCTTTTATTAGAAGAAACTCAAAGCAACTTGAAAGCGCTGACTGAAGAGTGCCAAAAACGCTTTGTGTTCTTCTTAAATGCGGCGCCAAATGGCGTGATCCGCATGAGCGATGTCGCAAAAGGTGTGGTAGAAACCTCACTTAACGAAGGCGTTGTCACGATGACGGAAGAGAAAGCCGAAGTGATTTTCCTCGTTCGTTCATTAATCGACAGCGGTAAAAACTATGTCGTGAATATGCTGACATCGGTGAGCAAGCTCGCACAAGCACAATACCGTGCAGAAGGCAGCTACCCAGGTTGGCAACCCGATGCAGACTCACCCGTTATGCATTTAGTTAGCGAAACTTACCAAAAACTGTTTGGTAAAATTCCTAATGTAATGGTGATCCATGCAGGTCTGGAATGTGGTCTATTCAAGAAGCCTTACCCTGATATGGATATGGTCTCTATTGGGCCAACCATTCGTGGTGCGCACTCACCTGATGAGCGAGTACATATCGCCAGTGTTGGTGAATACTGGAAATTATTAACAGCGGTCTTAAAAGCGATCCCTGTTAAAAACTAATTGTTTCTTCAAATACCCGTCTTAATGAACGGTCTAGCTTTATGGGATCAGCGTCATTAATGGCGGGTGTTTTTTAGAAATCTAGTAATAATTGCCTTTCTATCTGTGGGCTTAATAACGTTACATGCAGGCCCACTAGCCTAACACCTCGATCTTTACGGCGATGCTCCCACACTTGCTTAGCTAATGATATTAAGTCTTGCTTGTCTAAAATGGGATAAGCATGCTCTTGAGTTGTTTGCTGAAAGTCATTAAATTTCATTTTTATCCCTTGCCGAGCAATACGGCGGTCCGGTTTCACTTTCATAAGCCTGACTTCCAACTCTTCATATAATTGATTAAGTAATGGTAAGCAATCTTCCCAATGTTGAATATCTTCTGCCAGTGTGCGTTCGACACCAACAGATTTACGTAGCCTATCAGGATTGACTGAGCGTTCATCAATTCCATGGCAACGCTCCCACAGGACTTGACCAAATTTCCCCATCACTTTGATTAAGTTAACCACATCATAACTTTGTACATCACCACAAGTTTCTAACCCCATATCGAGTAATTTTTGTGCGGTTACCTTCCCTACCCCAGGAATTTTCTTTAATGGCAATGACCAAACAAAGTCGGGCAACGCTTGAGGCGTGATCACGTATTGGCCATTCGGTTTATTTAGATCAGACGCTATCTTGGCTAAAAACTTTATTGGGGCTATCCCTGCCGAAGCAGTGAGTTGCAGTTCATCAAAAATTTGCTGGCGAATGGCTTGGGCAATCAATGTCGCTGAGCCGTGGTAATGCTCACACTCACTGACATCCAAATAAGCTTCATCCCAAGAAAGAGGCTCTATTAAATCCGTATACTGGGAAAAGATTTTATGAATGTGTAAAGAGGTTTCTTTATAAAGGGCCATCCTACCCGGTACAACTTTCAGATGAGGACACAACCTTAATGCAACCGCCGTTGACATGGCGCTATGTACGCCATAACGCCTCGCTTCATAATTCGCGGTACTGATGACACCACGGCGGTCAGCACTCCCACCGACGGCAATTGGAATATTGCGCAAACTTGGGTCATCACGCATTTCTATCGCTGCATAGAAGCAGTCCATATCGATATGAATTATTTTACGCATAGCAATCTGATCGACAAACAACACTGTTCAAATATACAGTATATTTATAGGCTGTGCAATTATTCCTCAAGCAAGCAACATAGATGAAAATAATTATTATTTTTATTACCCGAAAAACCACCTCAAAACGACTCATTAAAGATGTTTATAGAATGGTTAATTAGTAGGAAAATAATGAATAAAAATTATATTTCATGGTTTAAAATCAATAGCTCTACACATCTCTTTTTATCAACATTTAATCACCTTTCTCTGGCTGGATTACTTGTTGTTACCTCCTCTGCATTTGCGCAAAGTGCATCGGAAGAGGTTAAACAGACAAAACAACAAGATGATGTCGTGCAATTCCCCGCGCTCTCTGTTGTTGGTAATTTAAATTCCAGTGTCGGTGCCGGTAGCTCTGTATTAAAACTGAAGGATATTGAGCGTACTCAAGCTAATAACCTTGCAGAATTAGTTGATCAGCTACCGGGGGTCTCCTCATCAGGTTCACCTCGCCCCGGTGGACAAACCCTAAATATTTGGGGCATGGGCGATGTGGAAGATGTCAAAGTGACCCTTGATGATGCCCCTAAAGGGTTTGAAAAATATCGCCAAGGCTCTGTGTTTATCGAGCCTGAGCTGATTAAACGCATTGACGTTGATAAAGGACCACATAATATTATGGATGGTAATGGTGGTTTCGGCGGAACCGTTAAAATTACCACCAAAGATCCCGCAGACTTACTACTTGCCGATCAACATTTTGGCGCTATGTTCAAATACAGCTATCACACTAATGATCGCCAAAATATTTACAGTTCAGCACTATATGGTAAAACATTAAATGGCGTTGCAGATGGTTTGCTGTATGTCAGTAAACGAAAAGGGGATGATTTACGCCGCCCCGATGGCACTCGATTTGGCTTTTCGCAAGCTGACCAACTCTCTTATTTACTGAAAACCAACCTTTATCTCAATGATGAACACACGCTCAGTCTATCGGCAATGCGCTCCGAATCGGATAACTTAGTTCCTTGGGCAGCCAAACGAGATGAGTTAGCAACACCAACGCAAAAAGAGATTGAGCAATATGGTTTTGACGGTGCGATAAAACGCAAATTGGTCCAACGGGATCAACAAGATCAAAACTATAGTGTGAAATGGAATTATATCCCTGAAAATAGTGATTGGATAAACCTAACGACAACTTATGCTTGGTCTAAGAGTCAACAGCATGATACCCGACCAGAAAATGCTTCAAAATACTTAACCTCCAGCTTAGGGAATAAAAGTTGGGTTGACTATACCGATCAGCTATTTGATATCCATAATGAAAGTCTATTTGATACTGGTCGTTTAGAACATCAACTTACTATAGGTGCTCGTTGGCATAAAAATGATCGCGGTATTTTGATGTTTGATGCGGGAAAAGCGAAAAACCCTAAATATAACTATGGTTATTATCAGCCACAATTTATGCCAGCAGGTGTTCAAGAAACCACTAGTGTATATCTCCAAGATGCGATTAGTTGGCACACACTCACTGTCACACCGGGCTTACGTTATGACTATGTGCAGAACAAAGGTAAAGGAAACTTAGCCGCAACCTATATGGAGCAAGACCCGCTAATTGGTCATGACTACCGTTCTGTCACTTATAGTGGTATTTCACCTCACTTAGGCATTCTTTGGAAAACGACACCGAATCTCACTTTATTCGGGGATGTTAGCCGCACATGGCGTGCACCTGTTATTGATGAACAATATGAGGTGCAATTTGCCAATAGTAGTTTAACCGGAAGTAGTCGAAACTTGGGTAAGGAGCGCATGGATGGGGTACGTTTAGGCGCAATACTCGACTTTGATCAAGTCATACAGGCCAATGATCAGCTGCAAATACGAACCACGCTTTTTCGTAACAGAGGAAAAGATGAGATATTCCGCCGCCGTGGTGAATACTGTGAAGCCAAGAAAAATGGTACTGGCGATTGTGGTCGCCCCTTATCCAATTACCGTAACTTACCCGGTTACACCATTGAGGGCTTAGAAATTGAGCTATTTTATGATAGCCCGAATGTATTCGGTAAAATGGCCTACTCCGCCATCAAGGGTGAACGTGATGCTTCCCCTCGAGACCCTTGGTTTGGGCAAAAAACATGGATTGGTGAGATCCCACCAGATACCTTACATGTTATGTTGGGGTATAAACTCCCTCAATGGAATGCCAACTTTGGTCTCACCGGTGACTTTGTTGGTCATCAAGTCCGCTCTCCCGCAGATAGAGATCCTAAAGCCGATTCATGGGGATACCCAAAGTCGAAAGGCTATGCACTCTATGGTGCATTTGCGCAATGGCAGCCTGAATTTATTCCAGATACCAATATTAGAGTGACCGCGACTAACCTCTTTGACCGTGACTACTATCCCTACTTAGGGGAGTCTGTCTCAGGCGTTGGTCGTGATGTTCGCTTAAGTATCACCAAGTACTTCTAAGCAATCGATGGACTCTCATCTCTGAGAGTCCATAATTGACAATAAAATAAAAATGATAATAATAATTATTTTTATTTATGACAACACACACTCCCTCTATAGAAAATAGCGACTTGGCAGAAGAAAGCCAACTTTTGCAACAGCACGCCCCTAGCCTATTTCGCTATATTCTTGCGCGCACACCTGATAGCGATATCGCAAACGAAATTTTACAGGATGTCTTTGTTCATACGATTGAAACATATCGCTGCCAAACTTTGCAATTTCCGAGAGCCTTTATGTACACACTGGCACAACGCAACATCGCCAATTTTTATCGTCGGCAACGCATCGAAGCGGAATATCAACGTTTGCTGGTGGAGCCTGAGCCAGAGTGGAATTTAGAAACTCAGTTAGTAGTCGAAGAGCAATTGCAATTACTGTCTGAGCAACTTGCCAAACTACCTGAAAATATGGAACAAGCTTATTTACTCGCGCAATTTGAAGGGATGACTTACCAACAAATTGCAACTCAGTTAAAAGTTAGTCCTAATTCAATCAAGTACTACTTACAAGTAGCAAGAAAAGTATTACAAAAAGAGCTCACTGAAACGTATTTAACTCATTGAGATAACTATTATTATAGGTAATAAATATGACAAAAACAGCAATGCCATCTATTAAAAAAGGGGTGGCTATCAGTTTATTGTTTCTTGCCAGCTATAGTGCAGCCGCTCAATCACCACAAATTGTTGCCCATAGAGCAGGAACGGCAGATGCGCCAGAAAATACGCTTTATGCAATTGAACTGGCTAAAAAAAATAGCGCCGATATTATTTGGCTAACCGTCCAACTCTCTAAAGATAATCAACTTGTTCTATATCGGCCAAGCCAGTTAGAGGCATTAACCGATAAAAAAGGGGTTATTTCCGATTACTCCGCTCAACAACTCACAACGTTCAATGCCGCCCATCAATTTAATAAAAAGGCTCATTTTCAATTACCTTTACAGCAAACCACGATCCCAACACTTGGATCCGTCCTTAAAAAATATCCAGATACTGCGTTTTATATTGATTTAAAATCACCTGACGCCGATCCAGATACTCAAGCAGAAGCGGTGTACTCCCTACTCGAAAAAAATAATGCTTTTAAAAATACTCGGTTTTATTCAACCAATGATGCATTTGTAAAAGCCCTAACCAAGCGCTCCGATAAAATTAATACCTTTGAAAGCCGTGATGAAACACGCACTATCTTAGCGAACAGCGCGATGAATCATCATTGTTCAGTCAGCAGTGATGCACAATCTAAATCGCGTTGGTATGGCTTTGAATTACACCGTAAAGTCGAGGTTGTAGAGAAATATACGTTAGGAGAGGCTCGCTCACCTGCAACGTTGTCATGGGATAAAGAAGCCATTGATTGCTTTAGAAAAAATGGTCAGGCCTACATTGTTCTATTTGGTGTCAATAGTGCGGCAGATTATCAATTAGCTAAAGAAATTGGTGCGGATGCCGTGATGGTTGATTCCCCTAAAACTTTTAAAAGCGAAATCATTAAGTAAATTTTAGCTGGCTTTATCTAATCGGTTTTACGTTAAAGCTATCTGTCTTAATTAGACCGCCAAATAAAAAATAAGCCTTAACTGTGAATGTTCGCAGTTAAGGCTGTCATCATACTAATATCGACTATTTAAATAATGCGGTGTTTTTCAAGTGCCTTTTGGCGAGCCTCTTCCCGTGCCATACGTTTTTTACGGGCATCGCAAGGTTCAGGGCAATCACAGACTTTTTCAACACCAATACTGCTTAACCCACCACAGCTACCTTGAATACTTTTGCGCTTAATAATATACCCTAGTGACATACCGAGAAATGCCAGTAGGAATAGGACGAAAGCTGCAATAAAAACATTTAGCATTCTTACATCCTCCTAATTACTGCTTTTTCTGTAAAAATGGCTCGAATGCCTTAGTATAACGCTCTTCAAAGCCTTTTTCTGTCTTAATGATCATAAACACAGGAATATCGAGCTTTTCAGCTAAGGCAAAACCTTCAACAGGCCCTAATACATTAAGCCCAGTCGATAGCCCATCAGCACTCATGCAAGTTGGTGCCAGTACCGTAATCGAAACGAGGTTATGTTTAATTGGCATCCCTGTTTTCGGGTCGATGGTATGAGAGAAGCGCACACCGTCTTGTTCAAAATAGTTGCGATAATCACCAGAGGTAGCAATAGACATATCACCAGGTTCAATCACTTCCTGAGCCGTTTGGTTTACGCCATCGGTTTGTGGTTTTTCAATCGCAATCCGCCAAGGTGCACCTTTACCATTTTTCCCTTTTGTACGTACTTCACCACCAATATCAACCATATAATTATTGATATTAATTGACTCCAAGTATTCAGCTACAACATCAACGCCATAGCCTTTTGCTATCGAAGAAAGGTCGACGTACAATTCAGGGATAGTTTTAATTAAGTTATTGCCCTGCACAGACAGCTTTTCTATACCAACCCATGCACGACGTTTCTCCAATTCACTATCTGTTGGTGCTTTGGTTACTCGCCCTTCTGGCCCAAAGCCCCATAAATTGACTAACGGCCCTACCGTGACATCTAATGCACCATTAGTTAATTCATTAATGCGTATGGCTTCTTTAACAACTTTCGCTGTTGCTGCTGAAACAGGAAAAGGAACATTAACCTCTTTAAATTGGTTGAAGCGACTTAATTCCGAGTCTGGACGATAAGTTGACATCTGATCATTCACTTCTTCTAAGCGCTTATCTATCTCAGCTTGGATAGATTCACTGCTTGGCGATGAAGATTCAGCAACATATTTAATGGAATAGTAGGTTCCCATTGTCTGACCCTGAAGGTTTGCCTGTTCAGGCCCACCGCAGGCAGCCAACAATAGTGTCGCTGCAAATAGCAGCACTGGGGTAATCACTTTTCTGTTCAGCATAATTTTCTCTGCTTCAATAATAAGCGCCCACACAAGTGGGCGCTATACTCGCCATACTTCAAGTTTCAACATTATTGATGGCATTCATTCACACGAGTCACAAAGCTGTTTAAATTCCTAGTCACTCATTGGCCTGCCGTCTCGCTGTACCTCGAATTATTTAAAGTATATACAAACAACTCTAGGGTTACTTAACCACCGAAATCATCCAACAAGATGTTTTCATCTTCTACACCAAGATCTTTAAGCATCTTGATAACCGCAGCGTTCATCACTGGTGGCCCACACATGTAGAATTCACAATCTTCTGGTGCTGGGTGATCTTTCAGGTAGTTTTCATACAATACATTATGAATAAACCCGGTATAACCATCCCAATTATCTTCCGGCAATGCGTCAGAAAGTGCAACATTCCAAGTAAAGTTTTCGTTTTCAGCCGCTAATTGATCAAAGTCTTCTGTATAGAACATTTCGCGCTTAGAACGAGCACCATACCAGAAGCTGATCTTACGTTTCGAATTTAGACGTCTTAACTGATCAAAAATATGTGAACGCATTGGTGCCATCCCCGCACCACCACCAATAAAGATCATCTCTGCATCGGTTTCTTTAGCGAAGAATTCACCAAATGGCCCAGAAATTGTCACTTTATCACCCGGTTTTAGCGACCAAATATAAGATGACATGATGCCCG
This sequence comes from Providencia sp. PROV268, assembly GCF_028477805.1. Lineage (NCBI taxonomy): Bacteria > Pseudomonadati > Pseudomonadota > Gammaproteobacteria > Enterobacterales > Morganellaceae > Providencia > Providencia sp. PROV268. Next base: position 32,708 of record NZ_JAMPLW010000026.1, on the reverse strand, counting down.
GTGGAACATCCGGATTACGTGGTGGCGGTGTAGCAATACGCACGTTCAACATGATGATCCCGTGTTCTTCTGGGTAGTTAGCCATTGAATAAGCACGAACTGTGGGTTCTTTTACCTCAGAAACATAGCGGAACAAATTAAATTTATCCCAATCCTCACGGTACTCTTCTGGAACATCAAAATCTTCATATTTCACTACGTGTGGTGGACATTCTATCTGAATGTAACCACCTGCACGGAATGGTACGACTTCACCTTCAGGAATTTTTAGTTTCAGTTCTTTAATGAAAGTTGCTTTGTTATCATTAGAAATAACTTCGCATTCCCATTTTTTCACCCCAAAAATTTCTTCTGGTAACTCAATTTTTAAGTCTTGTTTAACGTTCACCTGACAAGCTAAACGGCAACCATCTTTCGCTTCACGTTTATTAATGTGAGAAAGCTCTGTTGGCAGGATATCCCCACCACCTTCTTTGATTTTCACGCGGCATTGACCACAGGAGCCACCACCACCACAAGCAGATGAAACGAAAATCCCTTGGTTAGATAACATACCTAACAGCTTGTCACCTGCGGGAGCTTCAAAGCTCTTATCAGGGTCGCCGTTAACTTCAACTTTGATGTTCCCTGTATTGACTAACTTGGATTTAGCAAACAGGATCAGACCTGTTAGCACCAAGACAATCAGGGTAAACATCACTACGCCTAGAATAATAATATCCATGAATTCTTCTCGCCTTTATAGCTGCACACCGGAGAAGGACATAAAGCCCAGTGCCATCAAACCGGTGGTGACAAAGGTAATACCTAAGCCTTTCAGACCCGCCGGAACATCTGAATATTTCATCTTTTCACGAATCGATGCTAACAGCACAATTGCTAACATCCAGCCGATACCTGAGCCGAACCCATAAACGATAGATTCGCTAAAGTTGTAATCGCGCTGAGCCATGAAAGAGACGCCACCAAAGATTGCACAGTTAACGGTAATCAACGGCAGGAAGATACCCAATGCGTTATAAAGTGACGGGAAATAACGGTCTAAAATCATTTCCAGAATTTGCACCAGTGCTGCAATAACCCCGATAAAGGTAATAAAGTTAAGGAAAGATAAATCGACCCCCTCAACTAATGCACCATCACGCAGTACTAGGTTGTACACAAGGTTGTTGGCAGGTACAGAAATACCTAACACCACGGTAACAGCAATACCTAAACCGAAAGCTGTCTTAACATTCTTCGATACCGCCAAAAATGTACACATACCGAGGAAGAATGCCAATGCCATGTTTTCAATGAACACAGCTTTTACGAACAGACTAATATAATGTTCCATTGACTTAATCCTTCTCTACCTGAGCTGGTTTCAAGGTACGTAATCCCCAAATCAGCATACCAATGATAAAGAATGCACTAGGCGCTAACAGGAACAAACCATTAGGCATATACCAACCACCATTTTGCAATGATTCCATAACGGTAATACCAAACAATTTGCCAGAGCCGAACAGCTCGCGTAGGAAACCAACGAGGATCAGAATGACACCATAACCAAGGCCATTACCAATACCATCCATAAAGCTTTCTACCGGTGGCGCTTTCATGGCATAGGCTTCTGCACGACCCATAACAATACAGTTTGTAATGATAAGGCCGACGAACACCGACAGCTGCTTAGATATCTCATAAGCATAGGCACGCAAAATTTGGTCAACAACGATAACCAAAGAAGCAATAATTGCCATCTGAACAATGATCCGCACACTGCTTGGAATGTAGTTGCGAATTAATGAGATAAAAAAGTTAGAGAACGCGGTAACCAAAGTTACTGCGATGGTCATGACGACAGCCGTTTCCAGCTTAGTCGTTACTGCCAGTGCAGAACACACCCCGAGGATCTGTAACGCAATTGGGTTGTTATCAAACAAAGGCCCAAGTAGGACGCGTTTTACTTCTTTAGAATCAGCCATTATTCAGCGCTCCTTCACGAACTTTTTTCAGGAACGGACCAAAACCGTTATCACCTAACCAAAAATCAAACATATGCTGAATGCCGTTTGATGTTAGCGTTGCACCTGAAAGGCCATCGATACCATAAGGACTATCTGTAGAGCCACTACGGACAATTTTTATTGCCGGTATCCCCTGCTCATTGAACAGTTTTTTACCCGGCCATTGCGCCTTCCATTGTGGATTATCGACTTCACCACCAAGACCTGGCGTTTCACCATGCGAATAATATGTGATACCACGAGAAGTCACGCCATCCACATCTACCGCAACGAAGGCATACATCACCGACCATAGTCCTGACCCATAAACAGGCAGAATAATTTGTGAAATTTTGCCTTGTTCATCTTTCACAAGATAGATTTCAGCCGTATTTGCACGACGGCGAATTTTGGCGATATCTTCTTCAGGTGAAAGTGCAATGCTGGTTTCATCGCTACGTAATTCACTATTGAGGTCAAAGCGACTCTTGCTATCAGAAAGCTCATTAGTTTGGAAGTTCAACAGCTTAGGTTCAATACGGTCACTGTAAACTTTTTGCACTTCTTCCGCTGTCATTTTAGGTTGCAATAGACCTGCAACACTCAAAATATTACGTTGCGTATCTAATAAAATTTGTTCTTGCTGCTTAGATTTTAATCCTACAGCAGAACCGGCTACGACGATAGAACAGACTAGACATAGAATAAAAACGACTATGAACGTTCTTCCGACGCTATCTTTATTGGTTGTTTTTTCATTAGCCACGGGCTTTTCTCCGTTTAATATTTGCTTGAACGACCAGATAGTCAAACAGAGGAGCAAACAAGTTGGCGAACAGGATTGCTAGCATCATGCCTTCCGGATATGCCGGGTTTGCAACACGAATAAGCACACACATTACACCGATCAAAATACCGTAGGCCCATTTGCCTTTATCTGTAAACGAGGCCGAAACTGGGTCCGTCGCCATAAAGATCATCCCGAATGCAAAACCACCTAAAACCATGTGCCAGTACCATGGCATTGCAAACAATGGATTCGTCTCTGACCCGATAAAGTTAAACAGGTAAGACATGGCAATCATCCCAAGCATAACGCCAGCAACGATGCGCCATGATGCAATACGGAAGAAGATAATGAAGGCACCACCAATGAAAATCATCAATGTGGAAACTTCACCGATAGAGCCAGGCATATTCCCTAGGAATGCTTGCATCCAAGAGATTGGCTCACCAGATACCGTATTCATTAACGCGCGCTCACCGCCCGCAGCCCATTGAGAAAGTGGGGTTGCACCAGAGAAGCCATCCGCCGCTGTCCAAACAAGATCACCCGAAATTTGTGCAGGGTAAGCGAAGAACAAGAAAGCACGGCCTGCAAGTGCAGGGTTTAAGAAGTTGCGCCCTGTTCCACCAAAAATTTCTTTAGCGATGACCACACCAAATGTAATACCGAGCGCCGCCTGCCATAATGGGATAGTTGGCGGCACAATCAGGGCAAATAGGATGGACGATATAAAGAAACCTTCGTTGATTTCATGACCGCGGATCAGAGAAAACAGAATTTCCCAAAAACCACCGACTGCAAAAACAACCGCATAGATAGGTAGAAAATAGACTGCACCAAGCAGCATTTTACTACCCCAGCCCGCATCAGGTGTTAATGATGCCCCCAAGAATTGAGCTAAGCGATAGTGCCAATCACTCGCTAAAACTTGCTGTAGCTCAGCCCCACTGTATAAGTGGTAAAGTGCAGGAATGGCTTGGTTACCAACGTTATACATCCCCCAAAACATCGCAGGAAATACAGATAACCAAACCAAGATCATCATGCGTTTCAGGTCTATTGTGTCACGAACGTGAGAACGACCTTTAGTCACCGTTCCTGGCGTATAGAAGACTGTCGTAACAGCTTCAAACAATGGATAGAGTTTTTCTAACTTTCCACCAGGCTCAAAATGATGCTCATGCTTTTCAAATAAATTTTTCAAACCCATGGAATTACCCTTCTAGCTCAATCTTGGTCAGTACATCACGAAGTACAGGGCCATATTCATATTTAGCCGGGCATACATAAGTACACAGTCCCAGATCTTCTTCATCCAACTCTAGACACCCTAACTCCTGAGATGAATCCGTATCTCCAGAAAGGAGGTCTCGTAGCAGGTGAGTTATCATAATATCGAGAGGCATTACACGTTCATAATTACCAATTGGCACCATTGAGCGCTCACCACCATTCATGGTTGTGGTGAAGTTGAAGCGTTTGCCTTTCAAGAAATGGCCAACCGTTGTACGTGTAATGGTGAATTTATTAAAGCCCGGCCAAATCCAGCCGAAAAGCTCTCTTTCACGCCCTTCACGTAATACTGAAACCTGATTATGAAAACGCCCTAAATAGTGATGTGTATCATCACAAGGTACGCCCCACAGTACAGAGCCAGAAATAATGCGGTTATCTCCCTCTTTGAGCTGACCTTTTGTTAACTCATAGAGATCCGCACCAAGACGAGTTTTAACTAAACGTGGTTTCTCAACTTGAGGCCCCGCAAGGGCAATCACGCGATCAGTATATAGATAGCCTGTTGTGAATAACTTACCAATCGCAATGACATCTTGATAATTAAGGTGCCATACTTTTTTATTGAGGCTCACAGGCTCAAGAAAATGAATATGAGTACCGACTAAGCCTGCGGGATGAGGGCCTGCAAATTCGCTATAGCTCACTTGTGGGTGATTATCAGATTTCGCTAAATCCCCCGCGCCATGGCAAACATGCACTTTACCTTCGGTTAAATGGCTAATAATGGTTAAACCATCATTAAAAGCTTGTTGTTGTGAACGAATAATCACAAGTGGGTCAGCAGCAAGTGGGTTGGTATCCATCGCCGTTACAAAAATCGCGGCGGGTGAGGAACCCAGTGCCGGTGAGCGGCTAAATGGACGCGTTCGCAATGCTGTCCATAAACCTGATTTAACCAAGTTTTCTTCGACTTGTTCACGAGTCAATCCTGCAAGCTCTTCACGCTTATAAGCAGCAAAGGCCTCTTGCTCGTCACCATCAATTTCGATAACAACGGATTGGAGTACACGACGCTCACCACGATGAATAGCAATAATTTTACCGCAGGCTGGGCTAGTGAATAAGACACCAGGGTTCTTTTTATCTTCAAAAAGAACCTGCCCTTTTTTAACGTGCTCACCTTCTTTAACCAGCATAGAAGGACGCATTCCGACATATTCTTCACCTAGCAATGCTACGTGTTGAATTTTCGGGCCGTCTTCTATTACTTGGGCTGGCTCACCTGCAATAGGAAGGTTGAGTCCTTTTTTAATTTTAATCATAAGATCTGCACAAGTTTCTAAGTTAACCCTAAGCTAATGATCCTGACATAGACCATAGCGACTCAGTAAATAAAAACAGCTCAAGTTACTCACATAACTCAAGCAAATAATTCTCTCGATATCGTGAAGCTATTCTCTTTCTGCCGCTCGTAATTTTATCAGTTCCCCCGACTTCTGTCCGGATATTCAAGTGACTTAGCTCAAGCAAATTACAATAAATTTTCAACTTTCTTTATAATTATTCGTAAAAAACGAGCATTTACATCATATTTATCGAACGCTGTGCGATTTTCACACAATATCTATTCCGTACGAAACTATTAATAGGCTATATCAAATTACTTTTAGCTCATTTAAAATAGCGCCATAATGTCTTTTTTTTAGGCAAAAATACTCATTTAAATTTGGTTTAAGTATGAATAAAAATATCCTTATTAGCTTTATTTTCAACCTGTTTTTTCTGCAAATTACGGTTGCTGAAGCGAATAACCATTCATTTTTGCTTAATAGTAAAACAACTAACCAGCAAAATTCCGCGATCTTTATTCAGATATTTAAGCAAGAAGGCGTCTTGGAGCTATATCAAAAAGCGCCGAACGGAAAATATAACTTATCTAAAACTTATCCAATTTGTAAGTTTTCGGGCGGGCTAGGCCCTAAAAAGCGCGAAGGTGATCTAAAAAGCCCTGAAGGCTTTTATCAAATAACCGCCTCCCAACTGAACCCAAACAGTCGGTATTACCGATCTATTAATTTAGGTTTTCCTAATGAATATGACCGAGCACAGGGCTATGAAGGTAACTACTTGATGATACATGGCGACTGTGTTTCTGTTGGTTGCTATGCGATGACAGATAAATACATGAGTGAAATCTACCAAACTGTTGAAAGTGCTTTTAAAAGTGGACAAAGCACGATTGATGTCAGTATTTACCCGTTTCGAATGACAAAAGAAAATATGTTGATCCACAGAAACTCCAGCCATTACGCTTTCTGGCAGCAACTAAAACCGGCTTATGATTACTTTCAGGATGTAGGCAAGCCCGCACAAATCTCTGTAACATCAGGAAAGTATGCTGTGAATAGCTTGCCAGAAAGGTCGGATACTTTATTGAGACTTCGATCACAATATACGTTGGCCGAGGTGAAATAGCACGAAACTACCCGGTTCAATTTTGTGCCAATTTTCATTACCTGTTAGCGGCTGCGTGGCAATCACTGAAACAATATCGGTTGGTGTTGTGCAACTTTGAAAATCGATCTCAATATCCTGATCGAGTAATTTCGCCTTACCGAATGGAGCTTTACGAGTGATCCAATAAAGATTGGTTGAACAAAATGCCATTACGTAACGCCCATCTGATAGCAGCATATTAAATACGCCTTTACGACGTAACTGCTCAGCCAGCACCGCAATAAAACGGAAAACAGCGGGCCAATTCGAGGGGGTTTTCGGATATTTCGCTGCAAGTTGGCTCAAAATCCAGCAAAATGCTTTTTCGCTGTCTGTTTCACCTATCGGTCGATAATGCCCTGTATTTAGTGAGCGATACCCTTTTAATTGCCCGTTATGTGCATAGGTCCAATTACGTCCCCACAATTCACGCGTAAAAGGATGCGTGTTTGCTAGTGTGACATCACCTCGATTCGCTTGGCGAATATGTGCTATCACCGTTTCCGATTTGATTGGATACTCCTGCACAAAGCGTGCCACTGGGGATAAAAAGCTAGGTTGAGGATCTTTAAAAGTGCGACACCCCAGCCCTTCATAAAACGTGATCCCCCAACCATCTTTATGTGGGCCAGTTTGCCCCCCACGGGATATCAGTCCACTTAGGCTGAAGTTAATATCTGTTGGCACATTTGCACTCATGCCAAGTAATTCGCACATTACAAGACCCTCTATAGTTTAAGAAACTACTTTACCATTTCTTTTTCAATCAGCTGGATCAGGATATGAATCACTTTAATATGGATTTCCTGAATACGATCCGCATAACCAAAATGAGGTACACGAATTTCAATATCTGCGCTACCCGCCATTTTGCCGCCGTCTTTCCCAGTCAGCGTAATCACTTTCATGCCCTTTTCACGCGCAGCACTAATAGCTTTGATAATGTTGCCTGAGTTGCCAGAAGTCGAAATGCCCAGAAGAACATCCCCTTCTTTACCTACAGCCTCAATAAAGCGAGAAAACACATATTCATAGCCAAAGTCATTACTGACACAAGATAAGTGGCTAACATCAGAAATGGCAATAGCAGGATAGCCTGGGCGATTTTCACGGTAACGCCCTGTCAGTTCTTCAGCAAAGTGCATGGCATCACAGTGGGAGCCACCATTACCACACGAAAGCACTTTTCCTCCGGCTTTAAAGGAATCTGCCAGTAACACCGCCGCTTGCTCAATAGCCTGAATATTTGCATCATCACTAAGGAATTTTGCCAACGTATCGGCCGCTTCTGATAATTCACCACGGATCAGGTCTTGATACATGAGATTTCCCCTTAAATTTAACGAGTTTTGTGCCATGATAAACGGCATCAAGATAGGTAATTAATCTTTACTACTCAGATTGTTACACAGGGTACATTTTCTTTCTACATCTGATTACGCTTGATTTATGCATTTAGGGCTAATCAATGCGTTTTGCCTCTTTTTCTCCCTTTGCGCCTACTTCATCTATCTCACAAATTTTTTTATGAAACAATCACCAAACATTATTTGGTGATTTTGTGAGCCAAGTTGTAATTAAGATGTAAATGTCTTGCTAATTGTTTATTACTGGATATAGATTAAGAGAAACAACAGGTCAGACCTCTTACAAGTAGACAGGAGTTTCCCTATGACCCTACTCAGCATAATTCTATTTCTCGCATTAATCGGTATTCTCTGTTACCACAAGACTTCGTTAACATTGAGTACCGTTCTGTTACTTGCCTATACCGCCGTTATGGGGGTACTTGATGTATGGAGTTACTGGATGTTACTGCCAGTGGCTCTTGTGTTATTCCCTTTTGTTTTCACTCCCGTGCGTCAATCACTAGTTTCAGTACGTGCACTGAAACTGTTCCAAAAAGTCATGCCTCCCATGTCTCGTACAGAGAAAGAAGCCATTGATGCAGGAACAACATGGTGGGAAGGTGATCTTTTCCGTGGCGCACCGGATTGGAATAAATTACATAATTACCCAAAACCACAGCTGACGGCTGAAGAACAAGCCTTCATTGATGGCCCTGTAGAAACGGTTTGTGGCATGGTGAATGATTTTGCAGTAAGCCATGAATTGTCCGATCTCCCCCCAGAAGTTTGGCAATATTTACGTGAGCACCGCTTCTTCGCCATGATCATCAAAAAAGAGTATGGCGGCCTTGAGTTCTCTGCCTATGCGCAATCCCAAGTTTTACAAAAATTGGCGGGTGTCTCCGGTATCTTAGCTATCACCGTTGGTGTTCCTAACTCATTGGGGCCAGGTGAGTTGCTGCAACATTATGGTACTGATGAACAGAAAAAACGTTACCTCCCTGGCTTAGCGACAGGTGAAGAGATCCCTTGTTTTGCGCTTACTAGCCCAGAAGCTGGCTCTGACGCCGGTGCTATCCCTGATACTGGCGTTGTCTGTATGGGTGAATGGCAAGGAGAGCAAGTGTTAGGTATGCGTTTAAATTGGAACAAACGCTATATCACTCTTGCCCCCATCGCGACAGTTCTTGGGTTGGCTTTCAAATTATCGGATCCCGATCGTTTATTGGGTGGTGAAACACAGTTAGGGATCACCTGTGCGTTAATCCCCACTAATACCCCAGGCGTCGAAATAGGCCATCGTCACTTCCCACTGAATATTCCATTTATGAATGGACCAACGCGCGGAAAAGACATCTTTGTTCCTATCGACTACATTATCGGTGGCCCTAAAATGGCAGGCCAAGGCTGGCGTATGCTTGTGGAGTGTTTATCTGTAGGTCGTGGAATTACTCTACCATCTAACTCGACAGGTAGCTTAAAGAGCATTGCAATGGCGACAGGAGCCTACGCTTATATTCGTCGCCAATTTAAATTGCCTATTGGTAAGATGGAAGGGATTGAAGAGCCGCTCGCTCGTATCGCAGGTAATGCCTATTTGATGGATGCTGCTGCTACATTGATTACCTCTGGTATCATGTTAGGTGAAAAACCTGCCGTGCTATCTGCTATCGTTAAATACCACTGTACTCACCGTGGGCAACATTCAGTCATCGATGCCATGGATATTACGGGTGGTAAAGGCATTTGTCTTGGCCCATCTAACTTTGTTGGTCGAGCTTACCAAGGTGCGCCAATCGCCATTACCGTTGAAGGTGCCAACATCTTAACCCGTAGCATGATCATCTTTGGTCAAGGGGCTATTCGTTGCCATCCTTATGTGCTCGAAGAGATGGCGGCAGCACAAGACAATAATCTGCACAAATTTGATAAAGCAGTATTTGGTCATATTGGACATGTTATTAGCAACCAAGTCCGTAGTTTCTGGTTGGGATTAACCAATGGTCGAGGAAGTAGCGCGCCAACAAAAGATGAAACGCGTCGTTACTATCAAATGTTAAATCGCCAAAGTGCTAACCTTGCCTTACTTGCCGATATCTCCATGGCTGTTTTAGGTGGTAGCTTAAAACGTCGTGAGCGTATCTCTGCACGCTTAGGCGATATTCTCAGCCACTTATATTTAGCAACCGCAACACTTAAGCGTTATGAAGATGAAGGTCGTCAAAAAGCAGATTTACCACTGGTAAAATGGGCTGTAGAAGATTGTCTGTATCAATCTGAGAAGGCGATGGATGATTTATTGAAAAACTTCCCAAATAGAATGGTTGCAGGTTTAATGCGCATTACCTTGTTCCCGACTGGTCGTGCTATGTCTGCCCCTTCTGATCGCCTAGACCACAAACTAGCACAACTGTTAATGGAGCCATCTGAAACTCGTGACAGGATCGGTCGTGGGCAATATCTGACACCAACAGAGCATAACCCGCATGGTTTAGTGAATCAGGCGCTGTATGACATCATCGCTGCAGAGCCAATTTTTGAGCGCATCTGCCGTCTGAAAGAGCGCAAGTTTAGCTTCACTCGCTTAGATAAATTGGCAGAGCAGATGTTGCCTGAAAATATTATCACACAAGAAGAAGCTGATATTTTACGTAAAGCAGAGGCAAGCCGTCTACGCACCATCAATGTTGATGAATTTGAGTTTGATGCTCTAGGCGTACACAGTGAAAAAAACCCTCGCGAGGAAAATGAAAAGCAAGCTAAGAAAAAGCAAGCCGCTTAATTAGCTGCCTACATTGTCAGCGCCATAAAGCCCCAAGCATATTGGGGCTTTATTTTTTGCATGGAAACTGGCTCATAAAAGGAAACTGAATATTTATTAAAAAGTCATAAGGTAGAGGATGGTGTGTCTTTTTATACAATAATCATTTTGTTAGTGGAGCAATCACGCTCGCTACCCATTCCTGCTATAAGGCCGTTTGTATGGGCATTTCACTGTTCGACACCACTCCCCTTCAAACGGCAGATGCTATGTGACTATTGCCTTTAGGTCGAAATACTAAGAAGTTTGGTTAGTAGATAATTACAGCGGCGTTTTTATTTAGTGCTAAAATACAAAACTCCCGATAAATATTACCGAGAGTTTTATCATCAAAAGGCGGTCAGCCTATATTAAGGCTGGAAATTGATTGCTAAAACAGCTTATTTTTTAACCGCAGTAACTTCAATTTCAACCAACCATTCAGGGTGAACCAGAGCCTTCACTTCCATTGCTGATCTAGCTGGTGTCAGAGGCTGAGCTTTAGTACCGAAGAATTGAGTATAACCTTTCATAAAGCCGTCAAAGTCCATTTTTCCTGTTTCTGGTGTTGCAACAAGGAAAACTTGCATTTTAACAACGTCACCTAATCCTAGGCCTTGTTTTTCCAATGCAGACTTAATTGAGTTAAGTACATTGACGGTTTGTTCTTCTGTGTTTTTACCGAATGAACCATCAGCTTGTTTTGATGGAACAACACCGCTGAAATAATAGGTTTTCATATTCGCAGGTACTTCAACTACGCTCGAGATTGGGAAGTCAGGTACTGCGGTACGAACGATTGAAGAATTATCAGCCATCGCTACGCTGCTGGCTAATAGTGCTGAAATTAGTAATGCTTTTTTCATATTCAGTTCCCTATTTTATGATATTGCTTTTTATAAAATCTAGAAATGACCTCTAGTGAAGATGCCATTACACCTTCTCATCAGTCATTCATATAAGAAGCCACTTTGCCCATAATAAAAATGGTCATCAAAGCAGCATAACATTTATGTGTTTATCTCTTACTATTTCAGTTCAAAAGATATCCACTAAGTGCTTAAGAGATATTATCCCTTACTGCAATATTTATGTTGTCAAATTTACCTTTAATTTGGCGATATATTTACCAGACATAAACTATGGTTTTTTAGCCTATATTCAGAGGCTACCGGAGTAAATTCAGCGCCATTAACCTATTTTAGTACCACATCCTTTCCATGACTTAACAATGTCATGAAGGTGATGAATAAGCTAAATACGAAATGAGTCAGTTTGTCAGAGACTCTCCCGCTAAAATTACACCAACGTATTTGCTGCGCCACAGATTAATGCTCGTCCTCAAAGATATCGTCTAGTTTAAGGGTATTTAACAAAACGCTTTTTTCTTCATTGTTGAATTCATTATCTATGATAATTAATATCAGCAACTTTAGACAGCCATTCACTTATCTAATCATTAAATCAGCAAAAAACTCTCTAAAACACTGAAGGTTACCATTCGTCCATTCAGTAAATGAATGGTGAGCATTAAAGTGCATCTGAACGAATGGATCAAGGGTAATATTCAATTCTTTACAATAATGACGGCTAATTTTATGGCAATCTAGAATTCACTAAGTGAAGTCATCTACACTATCCAGAATTTATAATATTTTAAAATAACAACTTATTTTTTCAACCCATAAACCGCAGTCTGAATGTAAAAGTAATAACTTTAATCCGCCTACCTGAAAGCGCCCTAATAATAGAAACTCAAAAGATAGATACCAATATCCCTACAGGTTAATTGGACATACGTCTACTTTGGATAAAAAACAATCTATTGGTTTACTCTAAAATAGGGAAACCTACTGCTCTCGATAAAAATAGTTAAACTCACGATACAAAAGTAATATTTATCATTATTCAATAAACTGGCCGTTTTTTATTTATAGGTGGCCTTATTTCAATATAAACAAATAATTTTAGTTATAGGTTCAAGCAATAATAAATTAACCTTAGTTATTACAATGAATATATGTTTATTTTTTCAACATATAAACTTATTTTTTATCGCTTAATTTCTGAGATAGGATGAGTTAAAAACCGAAAGAAAATAGGTCAGGAATAGTATTTTAATAAATGAATTTTAATATTAGTTGGTAACGATACTGCTTTAAAAAGCAGTATCGTCAAAAAAGATTAAAGCTCTAATGCCAATAATTCCTCAATCGTTTGGCGACGGCGGATAAGTTTTGGCGTACCCTCAATTAATAACACTTCAGGTAACAGAGGGCGGCTATTGTAGTTTGATGACATCGACGCCCCATAAGCACCAGTATCATGGAAGACCAAATAATCCCCTACTTGCACATCAGGCAGTAAACGGGTCTCGACCATTCCTCCTTCTTGCTGGGTAAACACATCCCCCGATTCACACAAAGGCCCCGCGACAATAGTCTCTTTTAAAGGTACATTTTCTAATGAGCGCCCCTCAGCAGGTAATACAGAGATATGGTGATAACTCCCATACATTGCAGGACGCATCAGATCATTAAATCCACTATCGACCAACACATAGTGGCGGCTTCCCATCGTTTTAACCGCTCTCACTTCCGCGAGCAATACCCCCGATTCAGCAACCAAATAGCGACCCGGTTCAATTTCCAGTTCAATAGAATGACCTAAATGACGCTCAATTCGTTGGCGAGCAGTGTTCCAAAGGCTGTAATAGTGCTGAATATCGATAACTTCATCTTGTTCTCGATAAGGTGTCGATAACCCACCACCGGCTGAAATCGCCTGAATATCCGCATTTGACGAGATCACTTGTTCAACCATTGCATCACAGACATTTGCTAAGTGTTGATAATCGACCCCAGAGCCAATATGCATATGTAGCCCAACCAATGACAGATTATAACGGCGAATTTGTTCCAGTGCTTTTGGTAGGTCTTGATACCAAATACCGTGTTTACTGTTTTCACCACCTGTATTGGTTTTTTGTGAATGACCATGACCAAAACCAGGGTTAATACGCAACCAAACAGGATGACCCGATTTTTGCTCACCAATCTGGCTTAACATATCAATAGATCCAGCATTCACCGGAATATCTAACTCAGTCACCCGTGCCAAAGTGGCTCTATCCAGTACATCAGCAGTAAAAACAATTTCTGAGTTTTCACGACCAGCCTGGAAACCAGCCACAAGCGCACGCTCTATTTCACCTAGCGAAACAGAATCAACCTTGACTCCCTGCTCACGCATTAAGCGCAAAATATGAATATTTGAGCAAGCTTTTTGAGCAAAACGCACGGTATCAAAGGGTTTGAGCTGATTTATTCGTTCAATAATCACTGAGCTGTCGTACACCCAAACAGGGGTGCCAAACTGTTCAGGTAACGTCGATAAGTATTCGGGCGTTAAATATTGGCTAGTAGTGGTGGCAAATGAGGTCATGTTTTTCTCGCACGTAAATTTTTTCTTATATTGTCCTATTATTCAGAGAAAGTTCGGGAAAAAAAATATCCATTTTGCTAAAGTCTATTCATTTTTGATATAGAAAGAAAAACATCATGCAAACTCTCTCTTGGCGACATATTGAAATCTTTCGGGCGGTAATGACGACGCCGAATCTAACAGAAGCAGCGTTACTGCTAAATACCTCACAGCCGACCATTAGTCGAGAGCTTGCTCGCCTTGAACATCTGCTACAGTTCAAATTATTTGATCGCGTTAAAGGCCGCTTGCGCCCGACAGCACAGGGATTACGCTTTTTTGAGGAGGTTGAGCGCTCTTATTATGGTTTAGAGCGGATAAAAAACTCAGTACAAACCATCCGCCGTTTTGATAATGCGCAGATCTCCATCATATGCTTACCCGCCTTCGCCCAATCATTACTACCACAAGTGTGCCAAACATTTATGGCTGATTATCCTGACGTCAATCTGACAGTGATCCCTCAAGAATCACCAATCCTCGAAGAGTGGCTATCGGCTCAACGTTATGATTTTGGTCTAACCGAACACTTACAAACGCCACCAGGCACAGAACAACTCACATTAGGCTCGCTGAATGAGGTTTGTGTCTTACCGGCGGGTCATCCCCTTGAGCATAAACCCGTTTTAACACCGATTGATTTTCAGCAACAAAACTTCATTAGCCTGTCACTAACAGACAGCTATCGGCAGATTATCGATACCATTTTTGCCCAACATCAAATTGAGCGAAAAATGGTGATGGAGACGCATTCAGCATCGTCTATCTGCGCAATGGCGTTAAAAGGCATCGGTATTTCAATCGTCAACCCTATCACTGCTTTGGATTTCCACCAGCAATCAGCAGGTAAGCTGATCATTCGCCCATTGAGTTTTTCGATTCCTTTTACGGTGAGTTTAATTAAGCCGATTCACCGGCCATCATCACAACTATTAGATATTTTTACCCAATACTTACGGGTTTCATTTGCCAAAACTGAGCAGGATTTAAGTAGCGCGTTGCTGCATCAGTGACTGCCAATATTCTGAAGTTGTAAACCAGTTACCTAAAAAATCCAGTACAGCTCTTAATGTTGTCGGCATATTTTGGCGACTGGCATACACTGCATAAATTCCTAATGGCTGCGGCACATAGTCGGGTAATAGCTGGAGCAGCTCCCCTGATTCTAAGTATTTTTTGACCGATAAATAAGGCTGCATAGCAATACCTGCACCATTTAATGCCGCTTGAGCCAAAAATACAGATTCATCGGCACTGAGTCGCCCTCCTACTAATACGGAAAAAGGCTCCCCATCTTTTTCAAAACGCCATAAACTGCGCCCAAAAAAATTGTAGGTCAAACATTCCAGTGGCGCTAAATCCTCCGGCTTAGTCGGTATTTTTTTATCTTTGAAAAAAGATGGCGCTGCACAAATCACAGAGTGGCACGTTGAAAGCGGCTTGGCTATCAAACTCGGCTCTAATTGATTCGTAATACGGATAGCCAAATCAATCCTATCTTCAATCAGATTCACCGCCTTATTTGTAATACTTAAATCAATCGCCATATTCGGGTAGTGTTGTAAAAACTCGGTTATTGCGACAGAAAGCGCTTGGCTGGCAATCGACTGAGCACAACTAATACGCACTAGCCCCGTCAATTGAGTCGCATCATGTTGCTGTTGTACAGGCAGAGTTAAAGAGAGTGCATTTAACTTTAGCGCTTGTTGATAAACCCCTTCTCCTGCCGATGTCAAACTCAGCCGCCTTGTCGTACGGTTTAATAAACGTACCCCAGCCCACTGTTCCATTTCAGCAAGATATCGGGTCACCATCGCTCGTGACATATCGAGTTTATCTGCGGCAGCACTCATACTGCCATGCTCAACAATACTAATAAAAACCTGTACCGCCGTTAATCTATCCATCTATTTGACCGATTTGTGCAACAAACATTTGCTAATTATGGCGTTTTTCTCATCATTATTGCAATTTAATATACACCCAACTTAACGAGGTTTTTAAAATATGGCTAACAATTAGGAGTTAATGATGAAACAACATGCTATCGCCGCCGCCACTTTACTTGCAATGAGCGCTACATTTGCCCATGCAGCAGAGCTTAAATTAGATATCTATAATCCAGGAAATAACAGTGTATTTCCCGTTTCCTCTGAAATTATCAGCGGTGATAAAGAAGTTGTGCTGATCGATGCACAGTTTCAAAAAAATGATGCACAGGCCTTAGTGAAAAAGATAAAAGCGCTCAATAAAACCCTAACAACCATTTATATCAGCCATTCTGATCCCGATTATTATTTTGGATTAGATACGATCACGAAAGCATTTCCTAAAGCTAAGGTGATAGCGACGAAAGAAACCGTTGAAGCTATCAAAGCATCGAAAGATGGCAAGTTGGCATATTGGGGTGAAGTGCTTAAAAA
The DNA here is from genome assembly GCF_028477805.1 of Providencia sp. PROV268. NCBI lineage: Bacteria > Pseudomonadati > Pseudomonadota > Gammaproteobacteria > Enterobacterales > Morganellaceae > Providencia > Providencia sp. PROV268. The sequence goes on along the minus strand of NZ_JAMPLW010000026.1, from coordinate 16,143 downwards.
CGAAGCGCCAACAACACTTATCGTACCCGATGTGATACAAGGCAATAGTTTTACTGTCGATGGTGAAACTCTCTTTATTAAAGGAAGTGATGGCCCAGCTCCAGAGCGTACTTATGTTTGGGTTCCATCATTGAAAGCTGTCGTTGGGGGAGTCGTTGTCTCTGATAATATCCATGTTTGGATTGCAGATACTCAAACTCAATCATCGCGAAAACACTGGCAACAAACTTTAGAAAGCATTCAAGCTTTACAACCTAAAACCGTTGTACCAGGGCACTTTACTGGCAAATCAAAAATGGATCTTAGCTCTGTTACCTTTACTCAAAATTACTTGAATACCTTTGAGGCCATGGCTGAACAAAGTAAGGATGCCAAAGAGCTTACGAGCAAAATGGAGAAGGCTTACCCTCATCTTGATGATAAATCGAGCTTAGAGCTAAGTGCCAAAGTCATTAAAGGCGAAATGCAGTGGCCACAATAAAATAATCTCAATTAGCCTATCTCTATAATGGATAGGCTAATTGAATCACTGAATAGTTAAGGAGCTATCATGAATAAAATCACCTTACATTACATTTATGACCCTTTATGTGGCTGGTGTTACGGTGCTTCACCATTGATTGAAATTGCCAATTCTCACCCTGACATTGTGTTAGAATTACATGGCGGAGGCATGCTGGCAGGCGCATCATGCCTTCATATGGATAATCAATTCCGTGAACACATCAAACAATCCGATAAACGCATTGCCGCCATGACAGGGCAAATTTTTGGTGATGACTATTTAAAAATGCTGGATGAGCCAAATCTTGTTCTTGATTCAGCACCACCTTTACAAGCCATTCTTGCTTCTGAAAAGCAACAAAAAGCATTAGCGATGTTAAAAGCAGTTCAGCATGCTCATTACGTCTCTGGTCGTCATATCAGCAACCCAAATGTCTTATTAGCGATCGCACAAGAAATCGGGTTAGATAGCGAGCAATACCAGTTTGATTATGCCGAACAAGGAGGGAATAACCTTGAACACCATATTCACTATAGCCGCCAGCTACTGGCTCAATCCGGATCTTCCGGCTTCCCGACCTTACTCATAAAACAGCAGCATAAGTGGCTGCGCGTACCGTTACAAAACTATTTAGGTGATCCTCAAAAATGGCAACAATTTTTGGATTCACTAGTAGCAGCCAATCAATGATGCGCTACGACATCGCGCCATTGAACATCACTAAACACACCAATGGCGCAAATAACCAATAAGTTGCACTCAAAATGATAGCTGGGCCAAAGGGGATACGGGCGATAGCTTTGTGCCGATGACGTAAATAAATGGCCCAATAGTGAAGCCCGCCAATGCCCGCCGCTAGCGCAAAAAACTGAGGTAAATTCATAAGCCCGATCCAAGCTGCACACGCGGCAATCAGTTTAAAATCCCCTCGCCCCATTTGCGGGGATTGGCGGATCTTCTCCATAATTACCGTTAACAGCATGATGGAAAGGTAACTGGTGATCACCGCATAGATAGCCGAAACCACATTACCTTGCTCAGAGCACACTTGATACACTAACCCTACCCATAATAATGGGTAAACAAGTATGTCTGGTAAATAGCCTATTTTCATATCAATAATAAATAGACAAACTATTAAATTGAAGAAAATACTAAATAAAATAACAATAATTAATTCATCATTTAATGAAAAATTAAATATTAATAAAGGAAAATAAATAAGTACCAGCCATTTATAACCTATCCTTATCCCATCTTTATTTAAATATTTTTTAGGAATATGTTGTAACATCAACTGTGAAATTTTCGCTGATATAACAATGATAAAAGCCATAAGTAATAGCCTATAGCCACATACATCCCCCAAAAAACAGTATGAATTATCGATAGTTACATTTCCTGAACTTAAGTTGCCTCGGCATACTGTTAGCATTGGAAAAGTTGAAGTAATAAAATCATTAAGATCACTAAAAGATAAAAAAGAGAGATGATGGATAATTTTATGATAGATCCTTTCAATCGGTAATATCATATATTCTCCTTATTCCATTATGGAGTTATATACAAATATACCGTACCTCTATTTATTTCCCTACACAGTAATTCCGACACAATTTATCGTTTTAACCGCGATGATTTTTTGTCGTATTTGATAATATATTATCATTCATCACACCAATACCACACAGGCTAGACTACAAAAAAACCATAAACCACTATAAAATTGAGCTAGCTCTTGATTTTGGCGATTGCATCCCCATATTTTTGATCTGCTATTGCTCTTTTTTAACCTTGTTCTTTTTAAGGAAACTGTATGCGCATTCCACGCATTTATCACCCTGAGCCACTACAAATTAACACTACAATCGCTCTTGGCGATGATGCAGCCAACCATGTGGGGCGAGTGCTTCGCATGACTGCGGGCCAAAAACTGGAATTATTTGACGGCAGTAATCAGGTGTTTTGCGCTGAAATATCAGAGGCGACAAAAAAGAAAGTCTCCGTCAATATTATCGATAGCCATGTTGATGATAGAGAATCGCCATTAGATTTACACCTTGGGCAAGTCATGTCGCGTGGTGAAAAAATGGAGTTTACTATCCAAAAATCGGTGGAACTAGGTGTTAATACAATCACCCCTTTACTCTCTGAGCGCTGTGGTGTTCGTTTAGATCCTGAAAGGTTAGAGAAAAAACGACAACAATGGCAAAAGATTGCCATTGCTGCGTGTGAGCAGTGTGGTCGTAATCGGATCCCACAAATTCGTCCTGTACAGTCACTCGAAGCATGGTGTGCTGAGGAAGATGGGGCATTTAAGGTCAACTTACACCCACGAGCAACACAAAGTATCAATACATTACCTGCTGAATTAAATAAAGTTCGGCTATTAATCGGCCCCGAAGGTGGGCTAAGTGAAGAAGAAATCGCCATGACAGCTAATTATCAATTTACCGATATTCTGTTAGGGCCAAGAGTGTTAAGAACAGAAACGACTGCGCTAACTGCAATCACCGCACTGCAAGTGCGCCTAGGTGACCTAGGTTAAGGAGAAAAAATGATCAAGCTCGGTATAGTAATGGATCCTATTTCATCCATTAAAATCAAGAAAGATACTAGTTTTGCTATGATGCTGGAAGCTCAACGTCGTGGTTATGAAATCCATTATATGGAGATGAATGATCTCTATCTGTATCAAGGTGAAGCTCGCGCAACGACAAAAGTCGTCACTGTCAAAGAAAACCCAAACAAATGGTATGAGTTCAAATCTGAGCAAGATATCGCGCTCGGTGATCTTGACGCTATTTTAATGCGTAAAGACCCCCCTTTCGACACTGAGTTTATCTATGCAACTTATATTCTTGAAAGAGCTGAGCAGGCTGGCGCACTGATCGTCAACAAGCCACAAAGTTTACGCGACTGCAATGAAAAACTGTTTACAGCGTGGTTCCCTGAATTAACGCCACACACATTAGTCACGCGCAGCGCTAAACAGCTACGTGAGTTCCACCAAAAGCATGGCGATGTGATTTTTAAACCACTTGATGGAATGGGCGGAGCGTCTATTTTCCGTTTGAAGCAAGACGACCCTAACGTTGGGGTTATTATCGAAACGCTCACCGAACATGCTAGCCGTTACTGCATGGCACAAAACTATTTGCCAGCAATTAAAGATGGTGACAAACGTGTACTGGTCGTTGATGGTGAGCCTGTGCCTTACTGTCTAGCTCGTATCCCAGCACAGGGGGAAACCCGTGGTAATTTGGCGGCAGGTGGTCGCGGAGAAGCTCGCCCATTAAGTGAAAGCGATTGGGAAATTGCCCGCGCCGTTGCCCCAACTTTAAAAGCAAAAGGCTTATACTTTGTTGGGCTTGATATTATAGGCGATCGTTTGACTGAAATTAATGTCACTAGCCCAACTTGTGCCCGCGAAATTGAAGCCGCTTACGATATTTCTATCACGGGTATGTTGATGGATGCCATTGAGCGCGATATAAAAAAATAGTGCCTTCAGCGCTAAAAATAGCGTATTGGTAATGAGAAAAGGCTCATTAAAGTGCCTTTTCTCAACCTTTAAAGGCAATTCTTATCATTAAAATAGGTTACTTACTACACTGAGCCTAAAAATTATGAATTTACAAAATCATTTTTTGATAGCAATGCCATCTCTTACTGATCCCTATTTTGAGCAGTCTGTTGTTTATGTGTGTGAACACAATGAAAAAGGCGCTATGGGGATCGTTATCAATAAACCTATTGATGATTTTTCTGTGAGTACCATGCTCGAGAAATTAGAGATAGCGGTTTCAACAACCAATACCAGCAACCTTGCTAAACCAGTGATTGCTGGTGGCCCTGTTGCTGAAGAGCATGGTTTTATCCTCCATACGCCGATTAAAGGCTTTGCCTCAAGTCTGCATCTCAATGATGACATGATGGTAACGACCTCTAAAGATATCTTAGAAACACTCGGCAAGGACCAGCAGCCTATGCAATCATTAGTCGCTCTGGGATATGCAAGCTGGGAGCCCGGTCAACTCGAAAATGAAATTATGGAAAATAGTTGGTTGACGGTAGAAGCCACACCAGAGTTAGTGTTTGATACCCCCATTAAAGATCGCTGGCAAGCTGCTGCTAACCTTCTAGGCGTGAATATCCATACAATTTCCATGCAGGCAGGGCACGCGTGATGTCTAGCAGAACCCTTCTTGCATTTGATTTTGGTACGAAAAGTATTGGTGTTGCTGTTGGCCAAGAAATCACAGGAACAGCCCGCTCCCTCGCCTCACTGAAAGCCAATGATGGCCGCCCTGATTGGCAACAGATCGAAAAGTTGCTAAAAGAGTGGCAACCTCAATTGGTCATTGTTGGCCTTCCTTTAAATATGGATGGCACTGAACAACTTGTCACCAGCCAAGCGCGTAACTTTGCTAATCGTATCCATGGGCGATTTGGTGTCAAAGTCGAGCTACACGATGAACGCCTATCCACGGTTGCCGCAAAAGCAGAACTATTTGAGCGTGGTGGTTACCGAGCACTGAGTAAAGGCAAAGTAGACTCAGCATCTGCTGTCGTGATCTTAGAAAGTTGGTTTGAGCAACACCTTTAAGCCGCACAATGTTTTCCGAAATGTAATTTTTTTTAATCTACACATGCAAAGGTGCCGTTATCAAGCAATATGCTTTACACTATGGGCATTATGATTATCCACCTAACGTAATTGAACAGAATAATGACCATTCAACGTAATATCTCTGATGTAAAAGCGCGTATTGAACGAGCGGCAGCAGAATGTCATCGCTCTGCACAGGACATCACACTACTTGCAGTAAGTAAAACCAAACCTTGTGACGCTATCTTGGAGGCTATCGAGGCTGGACAGCGTCAATTCGGTGAAAATTATGTTCAGGAAGGCGTTGAGAAAATTCAGTTTTTCGCGGATAGACAAGATCTGGTTTGGCATTTTATTGGCCCATTACAATCAAACAAAAGCCGTCTTGTCGCCGAGCATTTTGACTGGTTCCATACGCTGGATCGGCAAAAAATCGCCCAACGTCTAAATGATCAGCGTCCAAGCAACAAAGCACCGCTAAATGTGCTGATCCAAATAAATATCAGTGATGAAAACAGTAAGTCAGGCATAAAACTTGAAGAGCTTGATGAGCTAGCAAAACAAGTTAGCCAAATGCCTAACCTAGTTTTTCGTGGTTTGATGACCATTCCAGCACCGGAAAGTGACTACCAGCGCCAATGCGAAGCTTTTCGCAAAATGGAGCAAGCCTATCAACAGTTACAAACACACTACCCTAGCGTCGACACCCTATCTATGGGGATGACCGATGATATGGCTGCTGCCATTCATTGTGGGTCGACCCTCGTTCGTATCGGAACGGCTATTTTTGGTGCCCGTGACTATCACAAATCATAAGGAGTACAACATGCAACATCGCAAAATTGCATTTATAGGTGCCGGAAATATGGCCCATGCTATTATTGCAGGGCTTGTTAGCCACGGTTACCCCGCCTCAATGATCACCGTCTGTTCGCCAACCCCTGTTCGCCGAGAAAAAATCGCCGAACAATATGGCGTTATCAGCAGTAGTGATAATGTATCCGCTGTGCAACACGCCGATGTGATTGTACTTGCTGTAAAACCACAAATGATGGAAGAGGTGTGTCAACCTTTACAGCATGCCGTGGATTTCAGTAAAAAACTGGTATTGACCATTGCTGCGGGTATCCCCGCTCACCGCTATGCCGATTATTTAGCCCAACCATTGCAGTTGGTTCGTATCATGCCAAATACGCCATCACTCGTCGGTAAAGGCGTGAGTGGTTTATTCGCAGAAGAGAGTATTAACGCCGAAGACAAACAATTTGCAGAGCAATTGATGCAAAGTGTTGGCTCGACAATTTGGTGCGAAAACGAGCAAGAGATCAATAATATTATTGCGATTACTGGAAGCTCTCCTGCTTACTTCTTCTTATTTATGGAATCCATGCAGCAAGAAGCCGAGAAACTAGGCTATACGCCCGATCAAGCCCGTCAATTGGTCTTAAATGCCGCGGAAGGTGCTGTTGCGTTGTCGAAATCACAAGGCGACACCCCATTTTCCACATTGCGCGAACAAGTGACTTCTAAGGGAGGAACGACAGCGATGGCATTAGCGCAATTTTACGATAGTGGTCTTCCGCAAATGGTAGCAAAAGCGATGCAACGTGCTATCACTCGGGCAGAAGAGATGGAAAAACTTTTTTAATTAACAGCGGGACGAGACATGCAGACTTTACTTTTTGTCGTTACAACCATTATTCAACTTTATATTTTTATCTTACTGCTACGAGTCTGGATGCAGTGGGTACGTGCAGATTACTATAACCCCTTCTCCGTGTTCGTGGTAAAAGCCACGAAACCTGTTATTACACCATTACGCCGTGTTATCCCTTCTATCGGGCCTATTGATACAGCAACAGTTACTATCGCATTTATCTTATCACTTGTTGCTATTGTCTTTAGCTTGTGGATCACCCATACATTGGCCCTTCTCAGTTTTAGTGTTATTCCAATCAGTATTATTCTGTTACTAACCTATGCCGGAAAATTAATTTTCTGGATGATATTGATTAGAGCGATCATGAGCTGGATTAGCCAAGGCCGTAATCCTGTCGACTATTTGTTATATCAATTAACAGAACCATTAATGGCGCCAATCCGTCGCATTATCCCTGCTATGGGTGGGCTTGATTTCTCAGCAATGATTGTCATGTTCATCTTAATTGCGCTGAATTATCTACGTTCTGATATTTCACTGATGATTGATCCAACATTAACAGGCATTCTCTACGCTGTTGGCGTAATGTAATAAGAGCGATTAAAAATGCAAAAGGTTGTTTTAGCTACCGGTAATCCGGGAAAAGTCAATGAACTTGCTGACCTGTTACGTGATTTTGGGATGGATATCGTAGCCCAAACTTCTCTCGGTGTTGAGTCTGCCGAGGAAACAGGATTAACATTTATCGAAAATGCGATTTTAAAAGCTCGCCATGCTTCTCAGCAAACTGGTCTCCCTGCTATTGCGGATGACTCAGGGATCTCCGTTGACGCACTCGGTGGTGCTCCGGGGATCTATTCCGCTCGCTATGCTGGTGAAGAAGCAACGGATGAACAAAACCTGCATAAATTACTCGATGCGATGAAATCGGTGCCTGATGGGGAACGTCAGGCACAATTTAACTGTGTGTTGGTTTACTTACGCCATGCAGAAGACCCAACACCTTTGGTTTTCCATGGACGCTGGCATGGCATCATCACTCATGAACCGAGTGGGCAAGGCGGTTTTGGTTATGATCCTATTTTTTATGTGCCAGAACTGAATTGTACCTCTGCTGAGCTGACGAAATCAGAAAAACAAGCGATTTCACATCGAGGCAAAGCCTTAGCAATGCTATTGGATGCACTCAAGAATGCTTAAGTTGCCACCTCTAAGCCTATATATCCATATTCCTTGGTGTGTACAAAAGTGCCCATATTGTGATTTCAATTCGCATACTCTTAAAGGTGATATCCCCCAGCGAGAGTATGTTGAGCACCTGTTGCACGACTTAGAGATTGATGCGAAATTCATCGGTGATCGCGCCATCAAAACACTATTTATTGGTGGAGGTACACCAAGCTTATTAAGTGCGGAATCCATGCAAGCGCTGATGGATGGTGTACGTCAACGAATTCATCTTGACCCACAAGCTGAAATCACGATGGAAGCTAACCCGGGTACTGTGGAAGCCGATCGTTTTTCAGGCTACCAAAAAGCAGGGATTAACCGGATCTCTATTGGTGTACAGAGCTTTGGCGATGACAAATTGATTACTCTTGGCCGCATCCACGGCGCTGAAGAAGCGAAACGGGCTGCGAAGCTTGCGACACAGCTTAATTTACGTAGTTTTAACTTAGACTTGATGCATGGCTTGCCTTCACAAACTCGTGATGAAGGGTTATCTGACTTGCGCCAAGCAATTGCGCTTTCCCCTCCCCATTTATCTTGGTATCAATTGACTATCGAGCCTAATACACAATTTGGCTCGCGCCCTCCGACCCTGCCCGATGATGATACATTATGGGAAATTTATTCCGAAGGGCATAAGCTGCTCACTGCGGCAGGGTATCAGCAATATGAAACATCGGCTTATGCTAAGCCTGGTTTTCAATGTGAACATAACCTCAACTATTGGCGTTTTGGTGATTATCTCGGTATCGGCTGTGGCGCTCATGGTAAGATCTCATTCACTGATGGACGTATTATGCGTACCATCAAGACTAAGCATCCTCGTGGTTATATGGAGGGGCGCTATTTACAAAAATCTTACGATGTCGATGCCCAAGATAGGCCGTTCGAATATTTTATGAACCGCTTTCGGTTATTGGAGCCAATGCCCCGAAAAGAATTTAGTGACTATACGGGCTTGCCTGAATCGGTGGTAAGAGACTCACTTAATGAAGCGCTAAATAAAGGCTATATCACTGAAAATGAGCATGAGTGGCAAATTACCAAACATGGCAAATTATTCTTAAACTCATTACTAGAGCTTTTTCTTGATGAAGAGTAATTTATTTTTGCAATAAAAATATCCCTATCCCGCCCCATAAATCACAAAAGCCCGCAGATTAAAGTGCGCTCATAAAATTAGGCGCTTTTAACTGGTGCGGGCTTTTTTAGATCACTTATAGTGCTTTAGCGACTGCATCAACTTGTTCTGTTAGGCTCACTAAACCACCACCTGACAAATACCATAAATCAGACTGCAAGTATGTGATTTTGCCATTTTTGTAGGCTTTCGTTTCTTGAATATTTTGATCTTCGAAAACGGTTTTATCCAGCTTACCTGCCCCGATCGCTTCACTGCGATCCACGATTAAAATCACATCAGGATCTGCCTGTGCGATGGTTTTCGTATCAACGACACGGCGCTTAGACTTATCCGCTTCTGCTGGCTCTGGTAACTCTGCGCGTTGTGCTTTAACAACATCATAAACAACACTTTGGTTATTTGGGATCAATTTGCCATCGTTATGCAGCAGAACTAACACTTTAGACTGTGATTTTTTCGCTTTTTCTTGGGCTACCGCAATAGATTTATCCAACTGAGCCAGTTGCTCTTCTACCGATTTTTGATTGCCATACAGCTCACCGATTAAATTGATATTCGCTTTCACTGAATCAATGTAATGCTGGCTATTTGTACCTAAATTAATGGTTGGAGCAATTTTAGATAGTTCATCATAAGACTTACCTTGGCGGCCAGTGATCACGATCAGATCAGGCTTTAATTCTGCAATTTTTGCAAGATCAGGCTGTTTCATTCCACCTGCATTTTGCACATTAGCAGCAATATTGCCTTTAATGTAAGCAGGCGCATTGCCCATTGGCAGCGCAACGACCTTATCGCCAAGCCCTAATTTTTGCATTGAATCATAAACACCAAAGTCGAATAAAACCACTTTCTGTGGAGCCTTATTCACTTCAGTCTCACCTGACAAATGTTTGATATTCACTTTTTCAGTGCCTTGTGCAATGACGGCGTTAGGGGTAAATGCCGCTGATTCAGCACTCAGTGCATATGGCGCGGAAAAAGAGAGTAAGGAAACAAGTACAGCAGGAATGAATTTTTTCATATTAAACAATACCAGTTAGTCACTAAACCAAACTTGCATTCTAGAGTGAGCCATTAATAAGTCAATCAAATAAGAATCAATTTCATTTTGATTATTATTATTGATAAAAACATCACATTTTTGCTGTGCTAAATAACAAAGAGGCAGAGCCCAAAATAGGCCTCTGCCTCTTAAAAAAGAAGAGAATATCTCTTACTTCAGTGAATTCATTAATGAAATACGTTGCTGTTCAAGGGAAGTCACTTTACCACACACTTGTTGACCAAACTGTTGGAAGCTATTTTCTTGTTTTTTCCACTCCGCTTCGAGGTCTTGCTGAAGCCCACCTAAATTCCCTAAAAGACCTTGCAGCGCTTTACTGCTATCACCGCCAGAGAGCAGTTGCTTACGCCCCATTTCATTAATACTGTCCTGTAATATACCACCTAGACTCTCATTGACCAATTGACGCCCTTGCGTTTCAACTTTGCTCATTGCTTGGTGATGGAAAGCATAACCATCAGGGCGTGTCTCTATGACTTGATTGATCTGACCATTAAGGTCACTTTCTAACTTTGTTAAGCGTTTACGTACATTGCTATCATTACCGATTACTCGGATCACCACTTTATCAAGGGTATTTTTCGAGGCCGATAATTTATTTTGGGTTTCCAATTTGATCCATGGAATATCATTACGGATAGCGGCTTGATAACGAACAGCTTGCTGCCTTTGCTGCTCGGTTACCTCAATTTTTTTGCCATTAAGAGTCACATCACCATTAGGCGTAATATTCAAGTCGCCACTGCGCCCAACCACTTGAACACTTGCTGGGGTCAGAAAGATATCGTCTTTAGGCGTCACTGAACATTTATAATCTGCGGCCTGAGTGCCTGCACTAGCCAATAAAGAAAGAACAATTAAAGTACGGCGTAACATAGTAACTCCTATTAGATCGTTTTACCGATTGATGATATCTAAAACACCGAACGACCAATGCGTTTTGATAATAATTCAAGAGCTGCGCAACCCACCAGCGAGTTCCCCGCCGAATCTAATTCAGGTGCCCATACCGCAACAGAAAACTGGTTCGGTACGACACAAACGATCCCACCGCCAACCCCTGATTTACCAGGCATGCCAATACGAAAGGCAAATTCACCAGAACCATCATACATCCCACAAGTCATCATTAAGGCATTAATTTGCCGCGACTGTAGTGGCGTAATAATAGGGTCGATAGAGCAAGATGACATCCCTTGTGATGTTAAGTAAGAGAAGCAGCGTGCCAGCTCTACACAGTTCATACTTAGAGAACAATAATGAAAGTAAGTTTCGAGAACTGTAAGGACATTATTCTCAAAATTACCAAATGATTTCATCAAAAAGGCAATGGCGGCATTACGGCTGGCATGTTCAAGTTCCGAACGCGCAACCGCAATGTCGTAGCTAATATCTGGCTCGCAAGCAAGTTTTCGGACAAACTCTAGCATGCGTTGCTTGGGCGCACTTAAACGTGATTGCAGCATATCTGTAATCACAATCGCTCCCGCATTAATAAAAGGGTTACGCGGAATACCTTTTTCCATTTCAAGCTGGATCAAGGAGTTAAATGGTAATCCTGATGGCTCTTTCCCGACGCGTCGCCAAATTTCATCTTCTTCATAACGCGTCATCGCTAAAGTCAGGCTCAGTACTTTTGAAATTGATTGGATAGAAAAACGTGTCTGAGCATCTCCCGCCATAAAAATTTCACCGTCAGCAGTATGCACCGCAATCCCCAATTGATGAGGAGGGACATTCGCGAGAGCAGGAATATAATCTGCGACCGCGCCTTGACCAATTAAAGGCCGTACTTGGTCTAAGATATCGTTCAGTAGTTGATTAGAAAATAGACGGCTCACTGTACTTCACTCCAGAAAACAAAGGCATCCTAAAAGGATGCCTTTGGTCGTAATGACCATTAGAGTTCGTAAAACAAATAAGAAACCCAATAAATCGATTACCGACTTAAGAAATTATTCCCACCAAACATCAAATAGCTCTGAAACAACGATATCTTTCATGCCTTTTGATTTTAGCCAGTTTTCGACAATGGTACGGTGTTCTTCAGTACATTTACCGATTTTTTGCAGGCAAACAATACCTTCCCAGCTCATATAACCACTTGCTTCAAACGCTAAGCCATTAGGTTCAATTGCTTCAGCAATCAATGCATCAACGGTACGATCGACTTCTTCGATAGGCGTACCTTCTTCAAAGCTCCATTTTACAATGAACCCTAACTCTTGGAATTCATCAATACGTAGTTTTTTACGTAAACGACGACTGCGTTGTTGCTTAGCCATTATTTTGTCCTCTCAAACATTAAATCCCATACACCGTGCCCCAACCGCTGGCCGCGTTTTTCAAATTTTGTTTCAGGTCGTGTTTCAGGCCGAGGTACATAATCCCCTGATGCAGATAAGTTTTTATACCCATCTGCATGGCTCATCACTTCCAACATATGTTCCGCATATGGCTCCCAATCCGTCGCCATATGAAAAACACCGCCCTTCACCAGTTTAGCGCGAATTTTATCGGCAAAAGGCCCTTGCACAATACGGCGCTTGTTATGTTTTGCCTTATGCCATGGATCTGGGAAAAATAGCTGAACCATAGATAAACTTTCATCGGGGATCATACGGTCCAACACTTCAATTGCGTCATGACACATGACACGTAAATTTGTCACATTTTCTTCTTTTGCGGAAGCAAGGCATGCTCCAACACCAGGCGCATGGACTTCAATCCCTAGAAAGTTTTTTTCAGGATTTTGTGAGGCCATTGTGACTAAAGAGGCCCCCATACCAAACCCTATCTCAAGTACAACAGGATTTTGGTTATTAAAAATTGCGGCAAAATCTAAAGGCTGTGCAACAAAATCGATCCCCATCGTTGCCCATTCACTTTGTAGCGCATCTTCTTGGCGTTGCGTCAAACGTCCTTGACGACGGACAAAGCTGCGAACGCGGCGCATAACCCGCCCTTCTTCATTATATTCTGGGGAGATGACGTTATTGATCATAATATAAAAATTCTACGAATTGATTGCCTAATCAAGTAAACAAGCGAAAATGACTACCCTTGCCGACTATTTTCAACAAGTTAGTAAAACGATTAATAATACAAACTTCACATGAAAGTGCAGGGAGTTTATCAAAACTCATCCAAGGTTGCAGGTGAAAATTGGATAACTTTACACTCCAGCACACAATAAGCGGTTTACAGCTTGTCCGGTCTATGTTGCAATCCTGACTATCTCTGATTTTAATAGAATTACCGATAAAAATAATATACTCAATGGAAGCTCAACAATTTTCGCTCGCCGTGCTTAATTGGTATCACCAATATGGCCGGAAAACTTTGCCGTGGCAAAAAGAAAAAACGTCATACCATGTCTGGCTCTCGGAAGTCATGCTACAACAAACTCAAGTCAGTACGGTTATTCCCTATTTCGAAAAATTTATTCGCCGTTTTCCCGATGTAAAAGACCTCGCGAATGCCCCCTTAGATGAAGTATTACATCTATGGACGGGGCTGGGCTATTACGCACGCGCTCGCAATTTGCATAAGGCCGCAAAAGTCATAGCAGAACGTTTCAATGGGCTGTTTCCAACTACATTCGATGATGTTGTGGCCCTTCCTGGTGTTGGTCGCTCTACAGCAGGCGCTATTTTGTCGTTATCACAACAACAGCACTATCCAATATTAGATGGTAATGTTAAACGCGTGCTCGCTCGCTGCTATGCCATCGAAGGATGGCCAGGGAAAAAAGAGGTCGAAAATCGCTTATGGGATATCAGTACTGAGGTTACCCCTAAAGAAGGCGTCCAGTTCTTTAATCAGGCTATGATGGATTTAGGTGCTATGGTATGCACCCGTAGTAAACCGAAATGCGAACTTTGCCCCCTGCATTTAGGTTGCATAGCCTATGCTAACCACTCATGGCAGGATTACCCCGGTAAAAAGCCGAAACAAAAGATCCCTGAAAAGACAGCTTGGTTTCTAATTATGCAGCAAGGCGATCTCGTTTGGCTTGAACAGCGACCACCTTCAGGTATTTGGGGAGGGCTATTTGCCTTCCCTCAATTTGAAACCCAAGAGCAAATGAATGCGTGGCTTTCTCAATCCGGTATTCAACATGATACGCCAGAACAATTAATTGCGTTTCGCCACACATTCAGCCATTTTCATCTGGATATTATTCCTGTTAAAGTTAATATTCAGGCATTTACTTCAGCCATGGATGAAGGTAAAGGACTTTGGTATAACTTAAATCTCGGTGCAACAATCGGCCTCGCTGCGCCGGTTGAAAGCTTACTTCAACAGCTTGCCGTGCCGCCTGATATTCTGAGGAAAAAATAATGAGTAGAACAATTTTTTGTACTTTTTTACAACGTGACGCTGAGGGGCAAGATTTTCAGCTCTATCCGGGTGAGCTAGGAAAGTGCATTTTTAATGAGATTTCGAAAGAGGCTTGGGGTCAGTGGATGGCAAAACAAACCATGCTGATTAATGAGAAAAAGCTCAATACCATGAACCCTGATGACCGTAAAATGCTAGAGCAAGAAATGGTTAAGTTCCTATTTGAGGGACACGATATTCATATCGACGGCTACACACCTGAAAAATAATTGATTGGTCTACCTATCTTAGGTAGACCATGAGCTTGAATACTGTGGAATGTATGAAAAAACTGTTAGCCTTAACGCTGCTGGTGCCTCTTCTTATCTCCTGCTCCAGCAATAAAGAGTCTGATTTTAATCCTAACTATGTGAAAGACACCAATGGGTTCGATATCCTTATGGGGCAATTTGCCCACAATATCGAAAATATCTGGGGGATCAAAGAAGTTCTCATTGCAGGCCCTAAAGATTATGTTAAGTATACCGATGAGTATCGTACCCGTAGTCATATCAACTTTGATGCTGGGACGATTACAGTAGAAACCATCTCCGCCGTAGAGCCTTCAGAACATTTGAAAAAGGCTATCATCACTACCCTATTAATGGGTGATGACCCAAATTCTATCGATTTGTATTCTGATATTAATGATATACCTCACAGCCAAGAACCTTTTCTATTTGGGCAGGTATTAGATAACACAGGTGAACCCATTCGTTGGGAATGGCGCGCAAATAAATACGCTGAATACCTTGTTAATAATAAGTTGCAGCGCCGGCAATCAGGTATGAATGTCATTTGGTCTGTGACCATGCAACTGGTTCCTAACCACCTTGATAAACGCGCTCATAAGTACCTTCCTTTTATCAGGAAGGCATCGGCTAAATATGGGGTTGATGAGTCACTTATTTTAGCCATTATGCAAATCGAATCGAGCTTTAACCCTTACGCGGTAAGTCGTTCCGATGCGTTAGGCTTGATGCAAATCATGCCAAATACCGCGGGTAAAGATGTTTTCCGTTCGCAAGGTAAGTCAGGGGTTCCGAGCCGTAGTTATCTTTTCGATCCGGAAAAAAATATTGATACGGGAACTGCTTATTTGGCAATTTTACAAAATAGCTATTTAGGTGATATTCAAAACCCAGTGTCACGCCGTTATGCCGTAATAACCGCTTATAACGGTGGTGCTGGTAGCGTCCTTAGAGTCTTCCACAGCGATAAAAAAGTAGCTGCACAGAAGATCAATCAGCTCGCCCCTGGCGAAGTTTATCAAACGCTATCAACAAAGCATCCTGCTGCCGAATCGCGTAATTATCTGATAAAAGTCGATAAGGCTCAGAAGAATTACCGTCTCTAAAGGCGATTAATATTAGTACAAAAAGCACTCGTTTCAGTATATAACTGGCGAGTGTTTTTTATTTTATCGTCTTTTTATTAGCCTCACTGTTCAATAATCAGCTAACCTGTTGAAAAAAAGCGCATACGAAATAAAGTTTTTCGAATGTTCCTTGACTCCAACTGTGAAATCAGGTTTAATACGCCT
>NZ_JAMPLW010000025.1:0-98888 GCF_028477805.1 Providencia sp. PROV268 | reverse complement strand
CGGTTAAAACGGGTTTTTGCTGACGTTATTTTAGTCGTGATAGCGTTGGTGCATGATGGGATATTGGTCATTTTTATTGAATACCAAATCAAGGCACGATAGTAAGGTGCAGCAAGTTAAGTGAGGCTACTTGTCGGGCTGTGGGGGCTGACAATGAGTCGTGTTATCAGTCATTGTATAGAAAAAGGGTACTTTAAAGCTAATTTCAAGCCTTAAAGCACCGCTAAAATAATGGGGGGGTTTACTGATTTAGTTCGGAATAAAATCCATAAACATTTCAGTTTCTATGACCGAATTATTCTCGATACTTGCAATAAAGATAGGGTATGAATCATAATCCACATGTAGCACCCACATTTTATAGCCATACTTTTCAATAAAATCTTGTAAGAGGCTAAACTTTTCTGCGAAGTAATCCGTACTGCTTTCAAACTCTTCATTCTCTAATTCACTGTTATCAACATGCTCTTTAAGCGTTTTGAACAGCTGTTCTTTTTCAAGGGTAGGATCAAATTGGGAGATCCGCTGAGACAAAAAGGTGATTAACTGATCATCATCATCTTCACCACGCCAATCAATAGCGACAACGATATTATGACTGTGACAGAAGATATCAAACAGTAGTTGTAACCTATCGTCGTCATCTTCATCAAACACAGCTTCTAAATCCGAATAGTTTGAATATTTTTCATCTTCTAAAACATCATCGGGATGATGAATAGCTTTTTGCAAAAGTGAATTCCACTCAGCGAGTTCGGAAGGCGGTAATATGGAAGAGGCAAGAGTACTGATTTGTTCCATTTCATCTTCATCAAAAAGAGTCGTATTTTGTTCCATGATCATAAGGCCCATGTTTAATTTTATTTATCTATTAAAGTTAAATTATACAATTTGATGAAAAGGCTGAACAAGATTATTCTTGTTTTTGGTTTTAGTTAAGTCAATGCTTTTTACTGATGATAATGAAAAGTATGAGTTAAATAATTAAGTAATTCGATAGGGGAATTAATTAACTGTAGGAGGAGATCAGATCTTTCAATCTTAGAGTTAGGGTTTAAAGCTATTTGTGAATATTTTTATATTAGCTATCGTTAAATAAGCGTGATTGATAGGGAGTTTTTAACAATAGGCGAGCATGGTTTAAAAACCATTTATGTATTTCCCCCAGACATTAAACAATCATGGCTGAGGGATTTTTTTATTCATCTGATTAACTGAGTGCAACTCGAACCCCGAAAGCAATAAGTACAACGCCAAGCACTTTATCGATATATTTTTGTACTTTAGCTAACCCTTTTCTTACAGGAGCACTCTGGATCAAACACACCAGCAGTGGCCAGTAAATAGCAGCAAGCCCCCAAATGATAAAGGCGATCCACAGCTTTTCACCAAACGTCGAATCAACACTTAAAACTTGAGTAAAAACAGCAAGAAAGAACAATGTTGCTTTAGGGTTTAAAACATTACAAAGGAAACCTTGCATAAATGCTTTTTTGAAAGTGACGATTTCGTGTTGTGTATTGTTGAGGTCTAGGTTTTGTCCTTTATTTGGCATCAAACTTTTAACACCAATCCAAATCAGATAAGCCGCTCCTGCGTATTTTAATACGTTAAATAACCAAGGTGTGGTGGTGATAAGAACCGCAAGCCCAGCGACACAATAAGTCATATGTAGGGCAACCGCACAAATGACGCCCATTGCAGTCATGAGCGCTGCTGAACGCTGATAGCGCGCTGAGTTTTTAACGATAAGAAAAAAGTCTGGCCCGGGGGAAAGCATGCCTAATGTGGCGATAGTGGCAATTAAAAGGGAGGTCTCGTACATTTGCACTCTCTATATTGATTTTATTTTTAATGTTATTTTTAGTCGGCTTTATCACTAACTGAGTATAAATTAATAATCACTTTTTAAGGAAGATTAAATTTAGTCGACGAAGCATTTCTGTTTACGTATAGTGAGCACAAATTTGTATATTAGCCTCTAAGGTGACTCAATGAATATTAGTTTAATCGCAGCGATGGCGATTGATCAGGTTATCGGCATGGAAAAAGCGATGCCTTGGCATTTACCCGGTGATCTTGCTTGGTTTAAACGTAATACGTTAAATAAGCCAGTCATAATGGGTCGAGTGACTTACGAATCAATTGGTCGTCCGCTTCCACAGCGCGTCAACATTGTATTAAGTAGTAAGCCGGGTTCGGATAAAAATGTTATCTGGGTCTCCTCCGTAGAAGAAGCATTGGCGGCGGCTAAGCAAACCAAGACAGGCTCTGACGATGATGAAGTCATTGTGATTGGAGGCGGAAAAGTTTACCAACAGTTTTTACCTCTGGCGAATAAGCTGTATTTAACTCACGTGGATGCAGAAGTGATTGGCGACACTCATTTCCCAATTTACGAGCCAGATGAGTGGGATTCTATTTTCACCGAGTACCATGAGGCGGATGAGAACAATTCACATGGTTATTGTTTTGAGATTTTAACCAAAAGAATTTAATAGCGTCGTAATTTTAAAAACGGAGCGTATTGCTCCGTTTTTGCTTATTAATATATGAAAGCAGCGAATTAAATCACTATTCAAAAATAAATCTAATGAATTTATTACCACTATTCAGTTTAAATTAAAAAGAATAGCTTTTAAGTTATGTCTATTTAAGGGAAATAAACATAACTTAATGATTAATCTTTACGGCGTTTTTGGTGTGATTTTTGGTGGTAATACTGTTTTGCTTCCCAATGGAACAGCGTCAATTCTCCCCCCCAGCAACAACCAGTATCTAGCCCATACACATTT
The DNA here is from genome assembly GCF_028477805.1 of Providencia sp. PROV268. Classification (NCBI taxonomy): domain Bacteria; kingdom Pseudomonadati; phylum Pseudomonadota; class Gammaproteobacteria; order Enterobacterales; family Morganellaceae; genus Providencia; species Providencia sp. PROV268. The sequence continues at coordinate 96,093 of NZ_JAMPLW010000025.1, read as the reverse complement.
TCTGGCGTATGTTTCCCTTCCAAAGACGCCCAATGACCAAAAAAGATAGAATAGCCTTCAGGGAGTTTATTGGGCAGTGCAAACCAAGGTTTAAGGGGAGAAGGGGCTTTGGCTGGACTTTCCTTACAAATCATATCCAGTTGACCATGAGGGAAACAGTAGCGCATCCGTGTTAATGCATTTGTACTAAAGCGTAAACGCGGTAGCCCCATTAAATTCTCAGACCAATTATTTGGCATGTCGCCATACATAGAATCAATGAATAGCGGATAAGCATCGCTTGATAAAACCGATTCTACTTCCCGTGCGCACATGCGTGCTGTCGGCAGATCCCACTGTGGTGTGATCCCAGCGTGAGCCATGATGATCTTTTTCTCTTCATCGACCTGTAGCAGCGGTTGGCGGCGTAACCAATTGATTAATTCATCAGCGTCGGGCGCATTGAGTAGCTCATCGAGATGATCTTTCGGTTTATTCCGGCTGATTTTGCAGTAAATACCTAATAAGTGCAGATCGTGGTTACCTAGCACTATGCGTACGGAATCACCGAGGCTTTTGACATAGCGAAGGACCTGTAATGAGTCAGGCCCTCGGGCAACCAGATCGCCAGTGAGCCACAAAGTATCTTTTTGCGGCTCAAAATTCACTTGTTCGAGTAATGCACGCAATTCGCGATAGCAGCCGTGTACATCACCAATAAGATATGTCGACATAATTAATTAATCAAAGTAGGTAAAGCAAGGCGGAATGGAGGAATATCCACATGAATGTGTTCTCCTCGGCTGTTTAACATGACGTAATAACCTTCCATTGTACCCATGGGAGTTTCTAATATTGCTCCACTGGTATAACGATATACCGCACCGGGCTGGATGATTGGTTGTTCACCGACAACGCCTTCGCCTTGAACTTCAGTTTTATGACCATCACTGTTAGTAATGAGCCAATAGCGGCTCATTAATTGTAGTGGCTCTCGGCCTAAGTTACGGATAGATATGGTATAGGCAAATACATATCGTCCTATTTCAGGTTGAGACTGGCTGACGATATAGACACTCTGTACTTGGATGCTAACATTAGGTTCGTTAAGCATAGTGCCTCCTTTTCGATACTTATTCAGACAAACTTGCTAGGTAGTTCGCCATTTTGCAATAAGCTTCAACGGAAATATTTTCAGCGCGAGTACCGGGATCAATGCCTAGCTCTGTGAGCTGCTCAACATTGAGTAAATCCCCCAAACTATTGCGGATCGTCTTACGACGCTGGTTAAATGCTTGTGTGGTAATACGACTGAGCATTTTAATATCTTTCAGCGGGTAAGGGTTCTCGCGATGAGGTATAAGTCTAACAACCGCAGAATCAACTTTTGGTGGCGGTGCAAAGGCCGTTGGTGGCACTTCTAACACCGGAACAACTTGGCAGTAATATTGCGCCATAACGCTTAAACGGCCGTAGGCTTTACTCCCAGGACCTGCAACTAGGCGGTTTACAACCTCTTTTTGCAGCATAAAGTTCATGTCAGCAATAGAGTTTGTAAAGGTAAATAGGTGGAACATTAGCGGGGTCGAGATATTATAAGGCAGGTTACCAAAAACACGTAAAGGTTGCCCTGCCTGCTTCGCTAATTCACCGAAATCCACTGTCATGGCATCTTGCTGGATAATTGTAAGCTTATCTTTTAACTGTGGGTGAACATGCAAGCGCGCAGCGAGATCACGGTCTAGCTCAACAACCGTCATCTTATCCATTCTACTACCAACAGGTTCAGTCAGTGCGCCAAGACCGGGGCCAATCTCGACGATAGCTTGCCCTGGTTGTGGATGTATTGCATCTACAATACTGTCGATAATAAATTGGTCAGTTAAAAAGTTCTGCCCGAAACGTTTGCGGGCAAGATGCCCCTGATGGACTCGATTATTCATGAATTCTTATATGTCATTTGGATAGCTAACTTCAATGCGGTAATAAAGCTGCCCGCATCGGCACGACCCGTACCTGCTAACTCTAGCGCAGTGCCATGGTCAACAGAAGTACGAATGAAAGGCAGACCCAGCGTAATGTTCACGGCTCTACCAAAACCTTGGTATTTTAACACAGGAAGACCCTGATCGTGATACATTGCGAGTACGGCATCCGCATCTTCTAAATATTTAGGCTGAAATAGGGTATCAGCGGGCAGCGGCCCGATGAGATTCATACCTTCAGCACGAAGACTCTCAAGTGTTGGGATAATGGTTTCTATCTCTTCCATTCCCATATGTCCTCCTTCACCCGCATGCGGGTTTAGGCCACAGACATAGATATTTGGTGTATCAATCGCAAATTTTGTACGTAAATCGTGATTTAAGATTGTAATCACTTCCCGCAGACTTTGTTGAGTGATTGCCGCTGAAACATCTTTTAAGGGTAAGTGGGTCGTGGCGAGAGCCACTCGTAACTCTTCTGTGGCTAACATCATCACCACACGGTGACAATGGCTCCTATCGGCAAAAAATTCAGTATGCCCGCTAAATGGAACCCCCGCATCATTAATCACCCCTTTGTGGACAGGGCCAGTCACAATGGCAGAAAATTCTCCACTTAGGCAACCATCACAGACCCTTGCTAATGTTTCAGTAACATACTTCCCATTGGCAATGTTTAGCACACCGGCTTGCGCTGGTGCTTTCAAATTGACGGGAAGGATAGACAGAGTTCCCGGTACTTGGGCGTCATGTTCATTACCTGATTGATAGTTTTTTAATGACAGTGGCAGGTTGAGTTGTTTGGCTCGAGCGAGTAGTAATTCAGGATCAGCACACGCAACAAGCTCAACAGGCCAAAACTCTTGGGCAAGTTGAATAAGTAGATCTGGGCCTACCCCGGCAGGCTCGCCGGGGGTTATTACGATTGGTTTATTGAGATTTTTCGTCATTAGATTGGTTATCACGTCCATCGATGACATTAACATATGCCGCCGCACGTTGCTCCTGTACCCAACTTTGTGCTTCTTCGTTGAATTTACGATTGAACAATAAACGGTAGGCTTGATCTTTTTGTGCCGCATCTGTTTTATCAACATTGCGGGTATCTTCTAGCTGAATAAGGTGCCAGCCAAAGTTTGAGCGAACAGGTTGACTGATTTCGCCTTTATTAAGTCTCATCAAGGCATCACGGAAAGCGGGATCGTATACATCTGGCATATTCCAGCCTAACTCACCGCCTTTAAGCGCACTGCCCGGATCTTCAGAGAACTCTTTTGCCGCATTTTCAAATGTGGTCTTGCCGCTACGAATATCCTGTGTGATCTGAGTGAGCTTTTGTCTCGCTTGGTTATCATCCATAATTGGTGATGACTTAATAAGGATATGGCGAGCTTTCACTTCGGTGACTGAAATGGTTTTATTGGCGCTGTTCATTTCGTTAACGCGCAAAATGTGGTAGCCAACACCAGAACGAATAGGGCCTACAACATCGCCTTTCTTCGCACTTTTCAACTGTTCAGCGAAAACAACTGGTAGCTCTTGTAGGCGAGACCATCCCATATTACCGCCTTTCAGTGCTTGTGGATCTGCGGAGTAAGCAATAGCCAGTTTGCCGAAGTTGGTGCCTTTTTTGATCTCATCCATGATCTTAGCAACAATCGCATCTGCTTTTTGTAATTGCTCTTGAGTTGGGTTTTCAGGTAATGGAATGAGAATATGACTTAGGTTAACGCTCGCTTCATAGTCTGCTTGGCTGCTGATCTGTTTTGCGAGAGACTCAACTTCTTGGGGTAAAATAGTCACGCGACGGCGTACTTCGTTATTACGCACTTCAGCGATCAGCATCTCTTTACGGATCTCACTACGGTATTTTGCCATATCAATACCATCCGCTTTTAGACGTGCTTGCATCTGCTCAAAAGTTAAACCATTTTGGCGAGCAATATCCGCAATTGTGGCATTAACGGCTTCTTCAGGGATATTGATTTGCATCTGATTTGCCATCTGTAACATGATGTTATCAGTGATCAAACGCTCAAGGATCTGGTGACGAAGAGTCTCATCATCTGGAATTTGTTGGCCAGCATTGCGTGCGTTCAGTTTTACTGTGTTTAACATATTCTGGACGTCACTTTCCAGCACAACTCCGTTATTGACTACAGCAGCAACTTTATCCATTTGCTGTGGTGCAGCCAATGCTGTGGAGCTTGCAAACATCAGTCCCAGAATAAGCGTTTTCCAATTCTTCATAATGGTCCTATCTATTGATTTAGGTTCCGCCAGAGGCAGGTTAATCGTTTTATTTATGCGACACTGCTTACTATTTGGCGAGCAGATAACTCGCCTTATTGTGAGTAAGCAGCGGCATCAAATAGCTTGTGTTTATTATCAGAAAGCACGCTGATAAGGGATGATACCTCTATTAAGCATTTCCTGACTACCTAAACTATGATTGTTATTTAGGCCTCTAAGTTCCACATTGAATGACCATTTATTATCATATTCACTGCTGAACTTGTCTTCTTGCCATCCAACAATCTTACGTTCATAACCTACATTGAACGCCCAACAACAAGTATTGTATTGTAAACCAATTAATTGGCTGGCGGATTGTTGCTGCTTAGTATCATAGTAATAAGAGCCAACAAAGCCCCAACGCTCACTTAATGGCCAACTTAATACCGCACCCACTTGGGAAATCCCTTTTTGGTATTCCGGTAGGGTATAAGTGTTGCCACCTGATTCATCACGACGGAAGGTCGCTTGAATATAGTCACGGTCGACAAAACGGTAGTTTAACTGTAACAAACGATCAGCATCAATGCGATACTCGGTCACAGCATTCCCCATGGTGACGTTGCCTAAACGGCGATCGTATTGTAGCCCACCACGGATCCCCCACTTATCGTTGATACGCCAGTAAGAGTCTGTTGCCCACAATAACGAGCCAGTATTACTTTTATCGTCGATTTTCAGGCTGGAGTTACCCGCACGCGGACGTTCAAAATAGTAGATTTGCCCGACAGAGAAGTTAAAGCGTTCGGCCAAGGATTCATCATAAATACGCGTTGTGATACCTGTCGTGATTTGGTTCGCGGAAGCGACTCTATCAAGACCACTATAAATTCGGTCACGGAACAAACCATTATAGTCTGACTGGAGTAAGGCCGAGTCATAGTTGTTAATGTTGTCCTGATCTTTATATGGAATATAGAGATATTGGACACGAGGCTCTAGGGTTTGAACAAAGTCACTGCCTTCAAGTAGATCTCGTTCGAAAACGACTTTGGCATCGCTCTTAAATATAGGAAGAACACGTGTGACATTTTTCTCTAAGCTGGCGTTGTTATTCGCTTTAGGAATATCTTGATCATAATGGGTTGCCAGCAATTTGAAGCTGTTGTTCATGTTCGCCCAGCCGTTTGACAGCGGAAGGCTTAATTCAGGCTCGATATGCAAACGCGTTGCATCTGGGTTATTTTTGCCAACACTGGTAAAGCGAGCAGCTTGCGCATAGGTGTGTAAGTCAAAGGCACCTAAATTATTTTTGTAGTAGTTAAAGTCCAACTGCGGCTCAGCTTTATAAGCACGGCGATTGGGATCTTCCACAAAAATTTGGAACTGCTTATGCGTTAGGGTTGCATTCCAGTTTTCAGCCGAATAGCCAGTACTGAATTTTTGCGTCGCATAACCGTCTGTTGTATTCCCGTATTGCGAGCTAAAGTCCGTAAAGTATTGGCGATCACTTACTTTGGTGTAATCGGCGTTGAAGTTCCAATGTTGGTTATAAGTTCCTGAATGGCGCCAGTAGAATAACCAGCGGTCATCACTGTCACGTGCATCACGTTTATTACGCTCTTTATCTTTCACATACGCGCGGTCGTGATTAATAAAATCGAAGGCGATAGTTCCCGTTCCCGGCGTGACCAAGTAACGAAATTCGTTATTTAATTTTATGCCACGGTGGGTCATGAATTGTGGGGTAATTGTCGCATCGTAATTAGGCGCGATATTCCAATAGTAAGGCAGTGAAAACTCTAGACCATCATTATTAGAGTAGCTTCCTGTTGGAATTAAGAAACCGGAGCGACGTTTGTTACCGATAGGTAATTGCATGTATGGGCTATAAAATACCGGGACATCACCCAAGCGAAAACGTGCATGCCAAATTTCAGCCACTTCTTCTTCACGGTCAATAATCACTTCGGAGCCTGCAACGCTCCAGCTATTATTGCCCGGTAAACAGGTGGTGAATGTACCGTCTTCCATAATGGAATAGCGGTTTTCACCACGCATTTTCATTTTTTTCGCTTCACCGCGACCCTGACGACCCACCATCATATAGTTGCCGTCATTCACGTCAGTATTTTTATTATTCAGGTTAGACCAAGCACTAGGGCCTTTGAGAATAATTTGTGGGTCATCATAGTGAACGTTACCTGTTGCAGTAACTTCACGGATTGGATCAGCACTATCAGGGTTAACCTGCGTCAATTTAACGCTATCGGCTGTCAGCGTTTGGTTACCTTGTTGGATATCCACATCGCCGCTGTATTCAATAAAGTTAGGGTATTCGCCCTGAACATCTTCAGCGGTGATACGGATCGGTAAATCTTTGGGATCGCCCTCAACTAGTGGTTTGTCATAAACCGGGACGCCCAGCATACATTGTGCTGCTAGGTCAGCATGCGCTTGCTGACTATAAATTGCCATCCATACCATGGATGCAAGTAGTGTTGGATAACTTTTTTTCATCATTAAATATGCGGTTCCGTCGTAATTGGCATAGCCGACAAACGCTCAAAGACTAACTTAGCCAACTACATTGCGCCAGTATAATGTATAAAACTTTACGCGCTTGTAGTTATGCACCGAGCAGAATGGATAGTATGATAATGCAAAATTGGATTCTGAGCATTGAAGAATTGAGGGATATATGCACTATTGGGGCAAAATTATTGGTGTCGTACTGGCAATAGCCTCTGGTTTTGGCATTTGGGGCACGCTAATTGGTTTAATTTTAGGGCATGGTTTTGATAAGGCCTTGGCACAACGTAAGTTTGCTAGTGCAATGAATAAACGTGATCGTCAGGTTATTTTTTTCGCCAGTACCTTCCAAATATTGGGTCATCTAACTAAGTCAAAAGGCCGTGTAACCGAGACAGACATTCAGTTAGCATCAAATTTGATGGATAGAATGCAAATACATGGGGAAACACGAAAAGCGGCGCAACAAGCGTTTAGGGAAGGTAAATCACCGGACTTTCCACTACGTGATGTACTGAAGCAATTACGTATGGCTTGCTATGGTCGTTTCGACTTAATTCAGATGTTTCTGGAAATTCAGTTACAGGCGGCATTTGCCGATGGCAGCTTGCACCCAAACGAAAGAAAGGTTCTGTTTATTATTGCAGAAGAGCTAGGGATCTCTAAAACACAATTTGAACAGTTTTTAAATATGATCCAAGGTGGCCGACAGTTTGGTCACGGCTATTCTCATCAGCAATCAGGCGGATACTATCAATCATCGAATGGCCCAACTCTTGAAGATGCTTGCAAAGTACTTGGTGTTTCTATTAATGATGAACCAACGAAAATTAAACGGGCGTATCGTAAATTAATGAGTGAACATCACCCTGATAAGTTGATAGCGAAAGGGTTGCCCCCCGAGATGATGGAACTTGCGAAACAGAAGGCTCAGTCAATACAAGCGGCTTATGATTTAATCAAAAAAGAGCGCGGCTTCAAATAAATTTTCTCGCCATATCGCACTCTGCGATGTGGTTTTTATTTAGCCAATAGGCCGTAGCATTGTTGCTATTACGGCCTAATAGTTGATGAATAAATTTAAAAATCGGGTTGGCAGCTAAAATGCATCGGTGTGCCATAGGCAGGGTGCGTGATGTAAAGCTCTTGGGCGTGAAGCTGTAAGCGAGGGGCAAGTGCTCGCGCTTGCTCATGGGCATAAAACCTATCTCCAAGAATTGGATGGCCTAGCGCTAACATATGTACGCGGAGTTGATGAGAGCGGCCTGTAATAGGGGATAGCTTTACACGGGTTGCTTGCTCTTCATATTCCAAGACCTGATACTCTGTTTGTGCGGCTTTTCCTGTTTCAAAGCAGACTTTTTGCTTTGGTCGATTTGGCCAGTCGCAAATAAGCGGCAAATCCACTAAACCTTCCTGCTTCTCTAAATGGCCCCAAACTCGGGCAATATAGTGTTTTTTAGGCTCTCGCTCACGGAATTGGCGCTTTAATTCCCGTTCAGCGGCTTTATTTAGTGCGACAACCATGACGCCACTGGTTGCCATGTCTAAGCGATGGACAGACTCAGCGTGTGGATGGTCGCGCTGTATGCGACTCATAATACTATCATGGTGTTCAGGGGCTTTACCGGGAACAGACAGTAACCCACTTGGCTTATTCACCGTAATGATATGTTCATCTTGATACAGAACATATAGCCAAGGATCAGTAGGGGGATGGTAAGGCTCCATCATAGACAATAAGGCTCCAAGATCTCACTAAATCAATGATCAGCATCGCGCGTGGATAAACGCCAAAAGCCAATTCATTGCGTTATCAGCAAGGTTATTTCTCCCTTAGTGAGAGAAATAACCAAGCGGTGTTAGTTTAATTAAAAACGTGTGACTACTGGTGAGTGACAACCACTAAACGAATAGCATCAAGACGCCATGTTGCTTGCCCAATATTGGTGAGCAGTTGCTGACGCTCTTCCTCGATCACATCCAACTCTTCATCACGGATATTTGGGTTAACCGCTTTCAGTGCTTCAAGACGAGCTAATTCTAGTGAAAGAGCTTTATCCGCGGCCTCTTTCGCATTCGCGATAAGCGTTTCGGCTTCTTTTTCCACCATCGCTTCGGACATTTTCAGGACCGAATGCACTTCATTTTGTACCGCATTAACCAATTTACTTGCCATATGGCGATTAATCGCATTGAGCTGACGGTTAAAACTTTCAAACTCAACTTGTGAAGAGAGGTTGTTCCCTTTTAAGTCAATCAACAAGCGGATCGGGGTTGCAGGCAAGAAACGGCTAATCTGCAAGTGCTTCGGTGCTTGTGCTTCTAGGACATACACCAATTCGGTAAGTAATGTTCCAACAGGAAGCGCTTTATTTTTAAGCAGAGAAACGGCACAGCTCCCTGTGTCACCAGACAAGACTAAATCTAAGCCATTGCGGATGATCGGGTGCTCCCAACTAATAAACTGGGTATCTTCACGAGATAACGCTTGCTCACGGTCAAAAGTGATTGTGCAACCATCTTGCGGTAGCCCTGGAAAATCAGGAACTAACATATGATCGGATGGGGTCAAAATCAGCAAGTTATCACTTTTATCTTCTTGGTTAATGCCAACAATATCAAACAAGTTAAGGGCAAAATTAACCAATTCAGTATCATTGTCTTCCGCACCGATCGTTTCGGCTAATTGAATACCTGATTCCCCCCCGTTGGAGTGCATTTCAAGTAGACGGTCGCGGCCTTGTTCTAACTGTGCTTTTAATGCTTCGTGCTCTTCACGGCAGGTTTTTAAGAACTCTTCAAAACCGTCGGTTACCGTTGGCTCAGCCATATATTGCAGCAGTTGTTGATAATATTTATCGTAAATGGAGCGTCCGGTAGGGCAAGTGTGCTCAAAAGCATCTAAACCTTCATGATACCAACGCAATAACACGGCTTGAGCAGTATTTTCTAAGTAAGGTACGCTTAAAACGATGTCGCGTGTTTGCCCAATACGATCTAATCGACCAATACGTTGTTCTAATAGGTCTGGGTTGAAGGGGAGGTCAAACATCACCAATTGGTTAGCAAACTGGAAGTTGCGTCCTTCAGAGCCAATTTCAGAGCAAAGTAGAACCTGTGCGCCATCCTCTTCTGAAGCAAAGTAAGCTGCCGCACGGTCACGCTCAAGTAGTGACAAACCTTCATGGAATACCGCGGCGCGGATCCCTTCACGTTCACGCAATACTTGCTCTAATTGCAACGCTGTGGCGGCTTTTGCACAGATCACCAAAACTTTTTCGTTACGGTTAGCCATTAGGTAGCCCATGAGCCACTCAACGCGAGGGTCAAAGTTCCACCAAGTTGCATTTTCACCTTCGAACTCTTGGTAAATTTGCTCTGGATAGAGCATCTCTTTAGCGCGTGTTTCGAGATCTTTTTTCGACCCCATAATACCTGCAACCTTGATTGCTGTTTGGTATTGGGTAGGAAGCGGCATTTTCAGCGAATGCAATTCACGACGAGGGAAGCCTTTAACCCCATTACGGGTATTTCTAAATAGAAGACGGCTAGTACCATGGCGATCCATTAACATGCTGACCAACTCTTGGCGAGCCGCGTTGCCATCTTCACTGTCAACATTAGCGGCTTTCAATAACGGCTCAATATCTTGCTCTTTGATCAGATCATTGAGTAGATTTTGTTGGTCATTGGTGAGTTTCTCACCAGTTAATAGCAGTGCGACCGCATCCGCAACAGGGCGATAGTTGGCTTGCTCATCAATAAACTCTTGATAATCATGGAAACGATTGGGATCGAGCAGGCGAAGACGTGCAAAGTGACTTTCTTGGCCCAGTTGCTCCGGCGTTGCGGTTAGCAGCAGAACAGAAGGGATATTCTCTGCCAAGGTTTCAATCACTTGATATTCACGACTAGGAGCTGCTTCACTCCATTGTAAATGGTGAGCTTCGTCGACAATCATCATATCCCAACCCGCTTCAACGAGCTGGTCGAAGCGCTGTTTGTTGCGACGTACAAAGTCTAATGAGCACAGCACCAACTGTTCTGTTTCAAATGGATTATCGCTGTCATGTTGCGCTTCACTATAACGACCATCATCAAACAGTGAAAAACGGAGGTTGAAACGACGTAACATCTCAACGAGCCATTGATGTTGCAAGCTTTCAGGCACAATGATTAACACACGTTCAACACGGCCTGCCATTAACTGTTGATGGATGATCATCCCAGCTTCAATGGTTTTACCCAGACCCACTTCATCGGCCAGTAATACGCGAGGGTGGTGGCGTTTACCTACCTCATTAGCGATATGTAGCTGATGTGGGATAAGGCTTGCGCGAATACCACGTAAACCTGTCGCTTGGTGCTTAACTTGCTCACTTTGAAATTTACGTGCGCGATAACGTAAAGCAAAGCGATCCATACGGTCAATTTGACCTGCAAATAGGCGATCTTGAGGTTTATTGAAGGTGAGTTTGCTGTCGAGAAAAACTTCTCTTAGGCTAACGCCTTGCTCTTCTGTATCAAGGCGAGTACCAATATAAGTGAGTAGGCCGTCATCTTCTGTGACGCTTTCGACCTTGAGTTGCCAGCCTTCATGGCTGGTAATGATATCACCTTCATTGAACATAACTCGGGTAATAGGTGCATCATTACGTGAATAGAGACGATTCTCACCACTGGCGGGAAAAAGTAAAGTCACCATACGGGCATCAATAGCCACAACGGCGCCTAATCCGAGTTCGCTTTCTGTATCGCTTATCCAGCGCTGACCAAGAGTAAATGGCATAGGTTTAACTCAGTTCCATAAATTTAATAGTTTATTTTTAGATTTTTTAAGACAAATTATATATTTGCCTTCACTCTGTGTTAGTAAACAAGGGCAATGTGAATATGAATTGTAGTCGCTGCCCAAAGGACAATTATTGTTAATTGTCTCGCAAACATAGTGTAGAAACGAAGTGCGAGATACCAAAGGGGCGTTATATTAATTCAAGCAAGGCTTATCGTCACCTGTTAAAAAAACAACAATACCAAAGCAATAGTGTTTCTCACTATTGTGCTATCAGGTATTTTCCCTTTTGATTCTAGCAATGAAGGTTTTCAACCAGAAGTTTGGTTGATGGTTTCCCATTTTAGCAAAAAATTGAGTAAAAATTAACCCCAATCTTAAAAGAGTAAAGTTATCTGACCCGTTAAAATAGTATCAAAATCATCTTGTAAAAAAGGTAAAATGGCGTCGGCAATAGGCTTTATCTGCTTCAAAATATAGTGCTCATAGTCAGGCTTTGCCGTGATAATTTCTAAAGGCTCAGGCCCCGCGAGAGTGATGATATAGCTTATCCATCCCCCATTTTGATACTGTTGTGGGCGCTGTTGTTGTAAATTGTATTCATCGGCTTTGCGAGCGGCTCTTACATGAGGCGGCACATTACGTTGATAATCAGATAATTTGCGGCGTAGACGCTTACGGTAAACAAGGCGTTCATCGTATTCGCCATTACGAATCGCTTGCACATAGTCACGGATAAATTCGCGGTAGGGTTGCCGATGAAAAATACGTGTATACAGCTCTTTTTGAAACAATTGTGCTAGCGGGGTCCAATCGGAGCGGATTGTCTCTAATCCCCTAAACACCATTTTATCCCCACTAAGTCCAGCATAACGCTTTTTACTGCCTGACTCGGAACCTCTAATAGTCGGCATTAAAAAACGTCGATAGTGGGTTTCGTACTCTAACTCAAGCACCCCTTCTAGCTGCCATTCATCCCGCAAATGCTGTTTCCACCAATTATTCACGTAATCACGCAGCTCGAAGCCAATTCTTTGTGCTTGCTCCTGTGTATGGGCTTCTTTCAACCAGACAAAAGTGGAGTCAGTATCCCCATAAATTACTTGATAGCCTTTGGCTTCGATTAATTGCTTGGTTATTTTCATGATCTCATGACCCCGCATGGTAATGGATGCGGTAAGACGGGGATCAAAAAAACGACATCCTTCAGCACCAAGGACGCCAGCAAAGGCATTCATAATAATTTTAAGTGCCTGAGATAATGGCGCATTACCTTCTCGTTTGGCTTTATCACGGCCTTGCCATATATGGCTGACAATATCAGGCAAACAGTGTGTTTTACGTGAAAACCAAGCTTGACGAAAACCGCGAACGGAATGTTGCTGATCAGGGTGAGCTAACCCTTCAATCATACCGGCAGGATCAATCAAAAAAGTACGAATAATCGAAGGGTACAAACTTTTATAGTCGAGTACTAATACCGAGTCATATAAACCGGGCTGTGAATCCATCACAAAGCCCCCGGGATTATGTTGTAGCTTTTGCTCTGTCAGGTTTGGTGCCACAAACCCTAAGCGATGCAGGCGGGGAATGTATAAATGTGAAAATGCCGCCACGGAGCCACCCATACGATCTACCGCCAGCCCAGTGACAGTCGAGCGTTCTTGCAAGAAAGCCATTAAATCGGTTTTTTCAAAAATACGATGGACTAATAGGCAGTCTTGAATATTGTAGTGAGCCAACGCGGGCTTATCATGATGAAAGCGGCGATTGATCTCATCCATACGGTCATAAGGGCTGTCAATGGCTTTCCCTTCACCCAGTAAATCTTGCGCAACAAACTCAAGACTGAATGAGGGAAAGTTCCATGTCGCTGCTTTGAGCGCATCTATGCCATCAATAATTAAACGACCTTCTGCCGAAGCAAAAAATACACCTTGTTTGAAGCCATGTTCACGCCACTCCAGCTTTTTCCCTTGGCGACCAAGCTGGAGTGGGATGCCATAACGTTCGGCGTGCTTTTGGAGTACATTTAAATCGAATTGGATGAGATTCCAGCCAATAATGGCATCGGGGTCATACTGTTGTAGCCATTCATTCAGTTTATCAAGCAATTGTGGGCGGCTATTCACATAAACAAGCCGATGGGTATTGTTGAGTGCAGAGCCTTGCTCTGGCCCTAACATAAAAACCACATTATCACCGCAGCCGGATAACCCAATTGAATATAATTCACCGTATTGGCTGGTTTCTATGTCTAACGATACAGCTTTAATCAGTGGACGATAGCTATCACAAGGTTTGAGTTGGTATTCACCTTGCTGATTTTGTGAAAACCATACAGGCGCAGTGATAAAACGCTCCATAAGATAGCGCTCGCAGGGGCGAATATCCGTTTCAAGCAATTCAATACCGAGTTCTTGGCAGCGTTTATCCAGATTTTGTAATTGGCGATATTGTTGACAATAAATAGCCGCAACTTTTTCACGACGAAAATCGGATAACTCAACGGGGCGATAGGATAAGTTTGCTTGTTCATCAAGCAGAGGTTTGATCGCCGGTAGTGATGAAAGGGGAACAAAAGCGATGGCTTGTTGCAGAGGAACCGTCACTTTACGAGGGCCATTATCAGTGATAAGCCAATAGCTAACCTCAACCCCATGGCGGGTGTCTTTCCAATGACGACTTAAAATAAAGCCTTTTTCAGCAGGAGACATAAATTGAGGCATAGAGAGGCTCGCATCAATAATTAACAAGCCTACTATACGACATGGGTGGGGTTTTATACAGTATTTTTTGTTATGCCTAATAATTCAGAGGCTGAATTACTACCTGATAACAGTGTTTTGGTACAGCCGTCATACGCCACAGCACCTTCATGAATCACTAGCGTTCTTGGGGCGATTTGTAGTGCATCTTCAATATTATGCGATACCATGACCAGTGTGATATCTCGTGATTGGCAGATCTCATCAAGGAGTAATAGCATCTCATTGCGTAAGGCGGGATCGAGAGCTGAAAAAGGTTCATCCAATAAGAGGATTGGCTGCTGGCGGATCAAACAGCGAGCCAGTGCAGCCCGCTGGCGTTGCCCCCCTGATAATTGGGCGGGTAACCTATCAAGAAACTCATCGAGGCTAACTTGCGTAGCAATTAATTCAACCTGTTGTATTTGTTCTCGGCTTAACCGCAGCCCCGGATGTAACCCTAATCCAATGTTTTGTCTGACCGTTAAATGAGCAAATAGGTTATTTTCCTGAAATAACATCGAAACTGGGCGTTTGGCAGGAGGCGTGAAGGTATGATCAGCCCCTGCTAGCTGAATTGAGCCGCTTTTGGCAAATTGGAAGCCACTAATAAGGCTAAGCAGTGTACTTTTGCCCGCACCGCTAGGCCCCATTACAGCAACGCGCTCGCCTACTTTGATGGAGAAATCAAATTGCATATTCAGGTTATCATATTGATAATCAATGTTATTTAACTTTATCATAATCTTTTCCTGATATACGTTCGAGTAGGCTAAATAAAGTAAAACATAATAAAAGGAGTAACATCGCTGTTACGGCACCGTCATTTGTTCGATAAGCCCCTATTTGCTGATAAAGGTAATAAGGGAGAGTACGAAAATCTTCATTACCGAATAACGCCACGACCCCAAAGTCACCAATAGAAATAACGCAAGCAAAAGCGAGAGCTTGAGCGAGGGGCTTTTTTAACGCTTTTAATTCAATGATCCGTAATCGATTGAAGCCACCAATCGCTAGTGATTGGCAAAGAGGGTTGTAGCGTTCAGCCAGATCCCGCATTGGGTTTTCTAAGACTTTTAATGCATAAGGGATGGCAAGTAGGGCATTAGTCAATATGATTAACGCATAGGGCGATTCAGGAATACCAATCGTTTCATTAAAGAGAATAAAAAAACCAGTCGCAAGTACGATGCCAGGCATGGCTAAAATCACAAGCCCACTTAATTCCATCGCTTGCCCTAATTTTATTGCATGGCGTAAGCGTAATTCGCGGCTACTCCATAACAGCATCATGGTGAGCAAGACACACAATAGGCCAGCACATAACGCGATAAATAGCGATGTGGAAGCGGCTTGCCAAAGCGCGGATTGGTTAAGAACATCCAACAAACGGCCATTAACCCCATCAGCAATAATTGCGAGCAGGGGCGGAAGCAGCAGCAAAATCGCGGCGGTGATCACAAGGGCATCTCGTACTCGGCGAAAAATATTGTCTGCGGGATCATACCAATGATTGTGTTGGCTATGACCAATAGAAAACAAACTGTTTATTTTCTGACTGAGAAACATTAATCCAACACAGAAAAATAACTGGATGAGCGCCAAAATTGCAGCACGCCCCGGATCAAAGTCGTAATTAAGAGCTTGATAAATAGCCAGTTCAATCGTCGTTGCTGCGGGGCCACCACCAAGAGCAAGAACCGTTGCAAAGCTGGCAAAACAGAGCATGAAAATTAACGCTGCGGTAGGTAGCATCTGTCTACGCAAATATGGCCACTCTAAAATACGAAATTGTTGCCACTCATTAAGCCCGAGTTGTGCTGCAATTTGCCGCTGCTCTATTGATATACTTTCGAGCGATTGCAGCAACATACGAGTAGCAAGTGGCATATTAAAGAAAATGTGGGCAAGTAAGATCCCCTTTAGGCCATAAGGGGTGAATTGGTATTCGATATCGACCAACTGAAAGAGTGATGAGAGCCAGCCTGTTTTTCCATAAACAGATAAAATACCAAAAACAGCGACAAGGACGGGTAAAACAAGCGTCATTGCACAGAGGCGTAAAAATAGCGTTCTACCGGGGAAGCGGCGTCGATAGAGCGCTCTGGCAAGGAGAATGGCAGGCAGTACAGAGAACAGCGCTGATAAAAAGGCTTGCCAAAAAGTAAAGCCGATCACATGCCATAAGTAGCGGTCGCTAAAAATCTCACTCCATGAAGTTTCAGGCGAAAAAAGCCACAGTGCACCAAAAGCCAATAGTGCAACAGACACTAATAAACCAGAGGCCAAAGCCCCCGGTATAAGTGATAAATTAATTAACGACTGACGACGGATTGCCATAAACGGACCCATGACTGACGTTCTTTGGCAACTTCTTGTGCACTAAATTGCAGTGATTTTTTAGGCACAGGAAGGACGTTATAAACTTCAGGGAGTGGTGTATCAATGACAGGATACATCCAATTAGTCGTAGGGAGTGTATTTTGGAATTCAGGCGTTAACATAAATTGTAAAAACTGCTTTGCCAGCTCAGGCTGCGAGCTATTTTTCAATCTTGCTGCAACTTCCACTTGCATATAGTGCCCTTCTTCAAATAAGGCAGCCGCATAATTATCTTTATTATCATTGAGTATTTGATAACCCGGCGATGAAGTGTAGCTAAGTACAAAGTCACCTTCGCCCTTGAGGAATAAGCCATAGGACTCACTCCAACCTTTTGTTACTGTTAGGGTTTTATTCGCTATTTTTTGCCACGCATCGGCAGATTTATCGCCATAGAGTTTTTCAATCCACAGCATTAAGCCTAAGCCGGGTGTGCTGGTTCGAGGGTCTTGGTAAATAATTTTCCATGGCTGCTCACTATTGAGTAGCTCATTCATGCTTTTGGGTGGGTTTTTGATTTTATCTGTGTCATAGATAAACGCAAAATAGCCATAGTCATATGGGATAAAAGTTGAATTATTCCACTCAATAGGTAATTTCATTGCATCAGTATTGATCTCTGCTGGCGCAAATAACCCTGTGTTCTCGGCAGAATCTATCAAGTTATTATCTAGCCCTAACACGATGTCCGCTTTACTTTTTTTCCCTTCCATACGTAAACGATTGAGAAGAGCGACACCATCTCCTAACGAAACGAGCTTAAGTTCACAATGACATTGTTTTTCGAAATTTTTTTTAATTTGTGGCCCAGGTCCCCATTCGGCAGCAAATGAGTCATAGGTGTAAACGGTTAAAGTCGGCTTTTCTGCCCATGCTATATGGGTAATACCGAGAGCAGTAAGTGCAAAGAGTGACTGAAGGAGCGATTTTTTAAACATGTTTTTTCCTGCGTTAGAGAGAAAGCACACAGGATTTGAGAGGGCACCATAACAAATTATGTTGATGGTAGCTCAAATCCCTACGCCGGCATTGCCCGGATCAGGTTCTACGGGTTAATTCTCAGCCTAAATAATGTTTGGCACCCCGTTGAGATAGACGCTATTGTAGTGTCTTTACTCATATCTGCAAACTCTATTGATATAGGTTTACCAGTTAGGGTATGTGTGAAACAATTAGTTATCTTTCAAATTTGGTTATTGAGGTAGTCTGGTGATCGATGATGATGGCTACCGCCCGAATGTAGGAATTGTAATTTGTAATCGGCAAGGGCAGGTTTTATGGGCCCGCCGCTATGGTCAACATTCATGGCAATTTCCTCAGGGAGGAATCAACCCAGGGGAATCGCCAGAACAGGCTATGTACCGTGAATTGTTCGAAGAGGTTGGCCTACAACGTAAAGATGTTAGGTTGTTAGCTTCAACTCGCAATTGGTTGCGTTACAAATTACCCAAGCGTTTGGTGCGTTGGGACACAAAACCTGTTTGTATCGGGCAGAAACAGCGTTGGTTTTTACTACAACTTCAATGCAATGAAGCAGATATAAACGTTCAGCGCAGTAAATCGCCAGAATTTGATGGCTGGCGATGGGTCAGTTATTGGTATCCTGTGAGGCAAGTGGTCTCTTTCAAACGGGAAGTGTATCGCCGTGTTATGAAAGAATTTGCACCTGTTGTCATGTCATTACAGGAACAAAAGCCAGTACAAAGACCTGCATTTACTCATCGTAGGCGTGGAGCGAGATAATATCATGTTGACGCGTCTACGTGAGATTGTTGAAAAAGTTGCCATGGCGACAAGTTTAACCGGAGCGCTAGAAGTTTTGGTCAATGAAACTTGTCATGCCATGCAGACTGACGTTTGTTCAATTTATTTGGCAGACCACTCACGTCAATGCTATTACCTAATGGCAACCCGCGGGTTAAAAAAGCCTAGCGGTGTTGCTATTCGCCTTGGTTTTGATGAGGGAGTCGTTGGTGCGGTTGGACGCCAGTCTGAGATGTTGAATCTTGCTGATATCCGTGAACATCCCGAATTTAAATACCTTCCCCAATTAAAAGAAGAGCGATTGAAAGCCTTTTTAGGTGTCCCTATCGTATATCGTCGCCAATTACTTGGGGTGTTAGTCGTTCAACAACGTGAGCGACGTTTCTTTAGCGAAACCGAAGAATCTTTTATGGTGACGCTATCCATGCAATTAGCCGTAATATTGTCGCAAGCGCAAACCAAAGGGGTGTTTGGTCAATATAGGCAAAGCCGTATTAAAGCCATTTCAGTTTCTCAGGGAATTGTCATGGCATATGGCTGGCAAGATAGCTCACAACCGTCATTCGACAGTATTTTTGAGGCGTGTGCCTTAGACCAAAATGCGGAAAAACAGCGTTTAATAACTGCGATAGAAAATGCCGCCTCAGAATGCCGCCGTATCAGCAAACGTTTTATTGCAAACTCCCAAAAAGAGAGTGCTGCGATTTTCGACCTCTACAATCATCTACTCCATGACCCTCAACTAAAAAAACGCTTATTTTCCGCAATCGAACAAGGCTCAATGGCGGAGTGGGCGGTTAAAATCGTTATTGAGGACTATGTTGAGCAGTTTTCACGCTTACGTGATCTCTACCTTCGCGAAAGAGGAGCCGATCTACGCGCGTTAGGACAGCGTTTGCTATTCCATCTGGATGACAGCTTGACTTCAATGGATCAGTGGCCTGAACGTTTTATTTTAGTGGCGGACGAATTGAGCGCGAGTTTGTTAGCTGAAATGCCATTAGAGCAACTTGCAGGTGTTATCGTGCGAGATGGCGCGACACACTCTCATTCGGCTATTTTGATACGGGCAATGGGGATCCCCGCGATAATGGGGGCGGATATTGACCCTTCATTGCTTCACAACCGCTTTTTGATCCTTGATGGTTATCGTGGTGAAATTTTCATAGAGCCTGAAAATATTGTTGCTCAGGAATATAAACAAATTATTGCAGAGGAAGATGTACTGAGTCGGCTCGCTGAAGGTGCACTTGAGCAGGAATCAGAGTTAAAAAATGGCGAGCGCGTACATATCCATCTGAATGCAGGTTTAAGCCCCCGTTATGAACAGCAGATCAATGTCGCTGTTGATGGTGTTGGGTTATACCGCACAGAA
The DNA here is from genome assembly GCF_028477805.1 of Providencia sp. PROV268. Lineage (NCBI taxonomy): Bacteria > Pseudomonadati > Pseudomonadota > Gammaproteobacteria > Enterobacterales > Morganellaceae > Providencia > Providencia sp. PROV268. The sequence continues at coordinate 76,299 of NZ_JAMPLW010000025.1, read as the reverse complement.
CTCCCTTTTATGCTCCATAATGGCTTCCCGTCAGAGGATGAGCAGAAGCAGTTATACCAAGAGATTTTACAGTTATTTGCCGATAAGCCTGTGGTATTGAGGACATTAGACATTGGTGCAGATAAGCAATTACCTTATATGCCAATCAATGAAGAAAACCCATGCTTAGGTTGGCGAGGCATTCGCGTGATGCTAGATCAGCCAGAAATTTTCTTAATCCAGCTTAGAGCTATGCTACATGCAAATGTTGCAACACAAAACTTGCGCATATTACTGCCGATGATCACGAGTATCAATGAGGTGGATGAAGCGATCACATTGATTAAGCGGGCAAAAGAAGAAGTAAGTTTAGCAACGGGGCAAACCGTTCCTATGCCGGAAATTGGGGTAATGCTTGAAGTTCCGTCTTTACTGTTTCTTCTTCCTGAGTTAAAAAAACGGATAGATTTTATCTCAATTGGAACGAATGATCTGACGCAATATTTACTTGCAGTTGACCGCAACAATACGCATGTTGCCACCATTTATGACAACCTCCATCCTTCAATGATCCGTTTTTTAGCAAAAGTTCATGAAGAGTGTCAACGGGTTGGGATATCAGTCAGTGTTTGCGGTGAAATGGCGGGGCAACCCCTTGGGGTGATGGCGTTAATTGCATTAGGCTATCGTTCCTTAAGTATGAGTGGAAGAAGCGTACCAAGAGTGAAGTATCTTATTCGAGGGCTACAGCCTGAAAAAGTTGAGCAGCTAGTGCCTGAGCTTTTAACTGCGGAAACAAGCGACAGTATTAGGCAAATAATAAGTCTATTTATGGAGAAAAATGGGCTTGGTGGCTTTGCTCGAGGCGGGATCTAATCTGCCTTATTCACCTGCGTATGAGCTATGCTATGATGCGCTATGATTTTAGATTAACAAATAAAGTGGGGAACGATGAGTAACAGCTACTTAGCATTTCCGGAAATTGATCCCGTAATGTTCTCAATTGGGCCAGTATCACTACACTGGTATGGTTTTATGTATCTTGTAGGGTTTGTTTTCGCATTGTGGCTTGCTAGCCGCCGTGCAAGCAAACCAAATAGCGGTTGGACAAAAAATGAGGTTGAGAACTTACTCTATATTGGCTTTGTAGGTGTCTTTGTCGGTGGAAGACTCGGCTATGTTTTCTTCTACAACCTTCCTGTATTTTTAGATGACCCCCTTTATTTATTTAAGGTTTGGGATGGCGGTATGTCGTTCCATGGCGGTTTAATTGGTGTTATTTGTGCAATGATGTGGTTTGCGCATCGTACACGCCGTCGTTTTTTGCAAGTTTCAGATTTTGTCGCTCCACTGATCCCATTTGGTCTTGGCATGGGGCGGATAGGTAACTTTATTAATGGTGAGTTGTGGGGGCGTGTAACACTTGATACCCCATGGGCATTTTTATTCCCTAATTCCCGTAGTGAAGATATTCAACTTGCGGCACAAGACCCTTCATTAATCCCTATTCTAGAGCAGTATGGCGTGCTTCCTCGCCACCCATCTCAACTTTATGAGATGTTTTTAGAAGGCGTTGTGTTATTCCTTATCCTTAACTTATTTGTCCGTAAACCTCGCCCAATGGGCAGTGTTTCAGGTTTATTCTTAATTGGTTATGGTGCATTCCGCATTATCGTTGAGTTCTTTAGGCAGCCTGATGCTCAGCTAGGCTTATTCAGTGGGATCAGTATGGGCCAAATTTTATCAATACCGATGATTATTATTGGTGTGTTGATGATCATTTGGGCATATAAGTATGGTAAAAATGTTCCCGCACATAAGCCTGATAATAAAGAGCAGCAGCCAAGTAAATAAATCAATATAGGGTTGTCATACTCCAAGTAGTTAGGTTGTCGGCTAAGTTTCCTCACATTTAGCCACAACCTGAATGGTTGATTTATTTGCCGCCAAGCGGTACTTCGCGTTAGTTAAAATCTATTAATATTATAAGGTTACAGTTATCGGCAATTTTGTAGCCTATTGAGTAAGAGAGTGATTATGAAGCAGTATCTTGAGTTATGTCAGCGCATCATTGATGAAGGCCAGTGGGTTGAAAATAAACGTACAGGGGTACGTTGTTTAACTGTGATTAATGCTGATCTGGAATATGATGTTGCGAATAACCAGTTTCCATTAATCACGACCCGAAAAAGCTTTTATAAGGCAGCTATTGCCGAGCTATTAGGCTACCTACGTGGCTATGATAGCGCAGCTCAGTTTCGTGAAATTGGCTGTAATACATGGAATGCTAATGCCAATGAAAACCAAGCATGGCTAAATAATCCCCATCGAAAAGGTGAAGATGATATGGGGCGTGTATACGGTGTCCAAGGTCGCTCTTGGCAACGTCCTGATGGTTCACACCTTGATCAGCTTAAAAAGGTAGTTAATAACCTAAAAAATGGTATTGATGACCGCGCTGAAATCATTACTTTTTATAACCCCGGTGAATTTGAAATGGGGTGTCTGCGTCCTTGCATGCACACCCATACATTTTCATTATTAGGTGATACCCTCCATTTGACCTCTTATCAACGTAGTTGTGATGTACCACTAGGTTTAAACTTTAACCAAGTGCAGTGCTTTGTATTATTGGCATTAATGGCACGAATTACGGGTCATAAAGCAGGTAAGGCGTACCATAAAATTGTGAATGCGCATATTTATGAAAACCAATTGCCATTGATGCGTGATGTACAGCTGAAGCGTGAACCTTTCCCTTTGCCTTCATTATCGATAAACCCTCAAATTAAAACGTTGGAAGATATTGAAACTTGGGTTAGCACTGATGACTTCACCCTAGGGGGGTATCAGTGCCACGAAGCTATCAAGTATCCATTTACGGTATAACGCAACCTAGAGATACGTTGATAAACCAAGGCGTATGGTCATTTTGAACCGCGCCTTGGTTTTTTTTACCTTTTCCAAATTCAGTTTGTTACCTCTTTTTTTCGCCCTCATCATTTTTTGCGAAGCGCTTCCTAAAATAACGAAACAGCTATTATGAATTTCATAATAGTTTGCGAAAGGCTATGTAGAGTGAACTAATCACGCTGTTTTTATTTGCCATCGTCGACAATATTAAGTGCACATTTTGCGAAGATAATGGCGGCGATATATGGAAATTCGAATAGTGAAAGGAGAGAAAGGCTTCACGCTCATTGAGCTTTTAGTGGTGTTATTTATTTGTTCTTTAGCTTTGTTACCCGCGTTATATAACTGGCAGCAACAACAGCAAAAGCTACGCTTAATTGATGCTGCACGGCAGGTTACCGTATTTATTTACCGTCATTTGATGGAGAGTGTTTATTTAAATCGACATCGCATTTTATCGATAGCACTCTCTCAAGGAGAATGGACGTTAAGCATCAAGGAGGCCGGAGCTAGAAAATCCATTGCAGCATTAGCATCGACCCAATTTGAAGGCATTGAAATTAAAACGGCTTCTCGTTTATCTGTTGATTTTTATGGGAAGCAAGGGACTAGCCACTCTTTTCGTCTTGAATTGAAAAATGATTTTGGGCAGATCACGGTATTCATGTCAGCGATGGGGCGGATCAGGGTGTGTAGCAATGATAAACTGACTGGAATTCCGCGTTGTTGAGTTTCTCTTATGAAAATCAATGAACAACACGGTTTTTCCTTAGTTGAAACATTGATAGCAATGGCTATCAGTAGCTTAGTTTGTCTTGCTGCCATTGCTGTTCTCCCGAATTTGTTTAAACAGACTCACCAATCTTATATTCAGTATCAGGTAGATAGGGAGGTTAGGCAGGTGCTTATTAATATGGAAAAGGATTTTAGGCGTATTGGCTATTGTAGTAGTTTCTCTTGCCAAGGAGAGCCTATCAAGATCGGTGCTAAATTTTTAGGTCGTCACCCTAATTCCTGCATTATTTTCGCTTACGACCAAAATTTATCAGGTACATGGAGACCTGTCAGAGGCAGAAATAAGGAGTCTGATTTTTTTGGTTACCGGCTCAATGATAGAAAATTAGAGTCAAACCGTAATGTGATGGATTGTGATGGCAATCGGTGGTTATCCTTGTTTGACCCCTTAATGATTAAAGTGAATTCAATGAGATTTACTTGGGATCAATCACAATCAATACTTGAAATGAGCCTTGATATTGAAAGCCCTCATTTGCCTCACAAAGTGCTGCATTATCGTACCGCTGTTTTGCTGAGAAACTTACGATGAGGCGAGTTGGGGAGCAAAGAGGAAACATTGCGTTAGTCATGGTCATTGTGTTGATGACTATGGGGTTATTATTATTAAAAACCTTACATTTTTATCAAGATAATGCCCGTGATGAGTTTTTTCGTGAAAAAAACTATATCGAAGCTTTTAACCAAGCAGAATCAGCGCTAGCGTGGGGGTTAAAGCAATCTTGGCGGTTAACGACGTACAGAGGGGCAAATTGGCAATGCCAACGACCACCAACTCAAACGTGGGTGAGCTGTATTAAACATTATAAGAGTGGGCAGTTTGTTTTATCGGGCAAAGGTCTATATAAAGGGCGGCACTATGTGACGGTTTATCGTTGGGTCGCGCCTATCTCTAAAACCCAAAAAGTCAGGCCACGTATAAAAGGTTGGTTGGATTATTGCCCTGTTAATCAAAAAGGATTTTGTTCATGAGGTCGCCCACCAGTCAACAGGAAGGTTTCGCATTAATAGAATCAATGATCGCCCTCGTTGTTTTTGCTATTTTGTTAATTGCTCTGTTAAACTACAGCCAATATATTACCTTGAATTTCAATTGGATATTTCATAATTCAATAGCATTAAGAGAGTTACAGAGCAATTTGGAACGCACAACGGTGGGTGTGGTGCCCATCCCTGAAAATTCAGGGGGTATGTACCCCGATTGGCAGCTAAGCTCACAGACATTCACCGTATTAGATGGTTGTCGTGATATCAAAGTAACCCTATCAACGACTAGGCAAGCACTTTCTCTAAACCGCTGGTTTTGTAGAACAGGAGATAACAATGTTTCAGGTTTATCATTCTAATCAGTTAGAGCTGTTAAAGGAACTGATAGCTCACTTAATGGAGAATGAGCCTCTTTCTCACCCGTTCGAACAAGAGATAATCTTGGTACAAAGCCCCGGTATGTCTCAATGGTTACAGATAGAATTAGCAAAACGCTTCGGAATAGCAGCGAATATTTATTATCCATTACCGGCAACCTTTATTTGGGATATGTTTCGACGGGTATTACCGGATATACCAAAAGAGAGCGCTTACACTAAGCAGGCGATGACATGGAAGTTGATGAAAATCTTACCTGAAGTGATCGATGAAGATGAATTTGAGCCACTACGCCATTACCTTCATAATGACTTAGATAAACGTAAGCTACATCAACTTGCTGGGCGTGTCGCGGATCTATTTGACCAATATTTAGTATATCGGCCTCAGTGGATTGAAAAATGGCAACAAAATGAGCTTATTGATGGTTTAGGAACCAATCAGCTATGGCAGAAACGGTTATGGCTGCGGTTAGTTGCTTATACTGACTCACTTGGGCAATCCCCATGGCACCGAGCGAATCTTTATCAGAGCTTTATCGATAAATTGTCCACCACTCAGGGCGTACGAGATGCTCTACCAAAACGCATTTTTATTTGCGGTATCTCTTCATTACCACCTGTTTACCTGCAAGCATTGAATGCCATTGCAGAACACACAGATATCCATTTAATGTTTACTAACCCTTGCCGCTACTATTGGGGGGATATCCATAGCCACGCTTTTCTCGCAAAACTTCAAAAAAGAAAACTGCATCATTATATTGATAAGCATGAAATATCACGTTTTAAAATAGATGAGCATGCTCAAGGGTTATTTAATGCAGAGGGAGAGCAAGAGTTAGCGAACCCACTGCTGGCATCATGGGGAAAATTGGGGAGAGATAACCTCTATTTTATTTCACAAATCGATGGTGCAAATGAAATTTCAGCATTTGTGGATACCGATCGTAGTTGTTTACTAGAGCATTTGCAGCAAGACATTTTAGATCTCGAAAACCATGCTCAGCTAGGAACCACATTAACGGATTACAATACAAGTCAAAATAAGCGGGTATTAACCTTATCTGATCAATCCGTCACATTTCATTCTTGCCACAGTGCTCAAAGGGAAGTGGAAGTTTTACAAGACAAATTATTGGCGCTGTTTGAACAAGACCCCTCATTGACCCCGAGGGATATCATTGTGATGGTTTCGGATATTGATAGTTATACTCCATTTATCCAAGCCGTCTTTGGTAATACCGCGTCTAAGCGATATATCCCGTTTTCTATTTCAGATAGAAAAGCCTTACAAGCACACCCAATCTTACAGGCATTTATACTGTTACTCGACCTGCCTCAAAGCCGTTTTTCAACGGAGCAAGTACTCATATTACTTGAGGTCTCTGCTTTTGCTGCACGCTTTGATATTGATGAAAGGGAATTAGGCTTGTTACGCAGGTGGGTTAATGAATCAGGTATCCGCTGGGGATTGGATGATGACAACGTTCGCGCTTTATCGCTTCCAGTGATAGGGCAAAATACCTGGGAGTTTGGTTTAAGTCGCATGCTGTTAGGTTATGCGATGGACAGTCGATATGGCCCTTGGCATGATGTTCTACCGTATGATGAGAGTAGTGGTTTAGCTGCTCAATTAGCAGGTAAACTCGCTTTATTAGTGAATACACTAAAAGAATGGCGAACCTTACTAGACGTTGAAAGAACTCTTGATGAGTGGAAAGAGGTTTGCCAGCAGCTAATTGATAGCTTCTTTCACGTTGACGGAGATACTGAGTTAGTACTTACTCTTGTTACAGAGCAGTGGCATAAAATTATCCAAAATGCGCAGGGCTCTGGCTATGATGAACAGGTTCCTTTACGCTTAATTCGGGATGAATTGGCAGTCTGTTTCGATGAAGAGAAGATCAGCCAACGCTTTTTAGCGGGAGCTATCAATTTTTGTACACTAATGCCTATGCGTTCAGTGCCCTTTAAGGTGGTCTGCTTGCTAGGCATGAATGATGGTATCTATCCTCGAACAATTCCGCCATTAGGGTTCGATTTAATGGCAGAAAAACCAGCTAGAGGGGATAGGAAGCGTAGGGATGATGACCGTTATCTGTTTTTGGAAGCATTGAATTCAGCTGCACAACAGCTCTATATCAGTTATATCGGCTTATCTATCCAGGATAATCAGGTGTGTAACCCATCGGTATTGGTTACCGAGTTGTTAGATTATATTTGCCAGAGTTTCTGTCTGGAAGGCGATGAAGCCCTTAATATTGATGACAGCGCGATAAAATTAAAAGAGCATTTGGTGTTCCAACACAATAGAGTGCCATTTGCGAAAGAAAACTTTATAGCTAATTCACCCTATCAAAGCTTTGCGAGTGAGTGGTTACCAGCGGCCAAAACAACTTTTCAAGGGAACAAATCATTTATCTCTACCTTGGATGAACGAGAGCCAGTGACCGATATTTCGATTGAACAACTGTTACGCTTCTATCGGCACCCAATTAGGGCTTTTTTCCAGCAGCGCTTAAAAATTCATTTTACGATTGAAGAAACAGAGCTACCAGAAGATGAACCTTTTATTCTGGATAGGTTACAGCGCTATAAAGTGAATGAGCGACTTTTAGCCTTACTCATTAAAGATGAGAATCCGGCACCTTTATATCAGGCATTAAGGGCGGCGGGGCAGCTACCTGCAAAACAATTTGGTCAGCTTTTTTGGGAGCAGCAAGTTAAGGATATTGCGCCACTTGCAGAGAAGATTAAAGAGCAGAATGCACAACTATTTGATCACGTTATTGATATTCAAATTAATGGCATCAAAATTAATGGGGTATTAAAGAATATTCATGAAAAAGGGGTGTTGCGCTATCGGCCTGCCTATTTAACCGCAAATGATGGCGTTCAGCTGTGGGTTGAACACTTATTATTTAATTTTGCTATCGCTGAAGGTGAGAGTATCGCGCTTGGTAGAGAGAATAGCATTTGGCACTTTTCTAGTGTAAAACAAGACGATGCGAAAAAATACTTAGAGCAATTAATCACAGGTTACTGTGATGGGCTAAATTCACCATTATTATTGTTAAATCAAAGCGGTTGGAACTGGTTGTCCGCTTGCTTTGATAAAAAGAGCAAACAGTATGACTTTGTTTCTGAGGAGATTCAGCAAAAAGCACTGTCCGCATTAATGCAAAGTCTTCAAGGTTCTTCAATGAAAAGAGGTGAAATGGAAGACGATTATGTTTTACGAGTTTGTAGAAACATCGATCAGAACTTAATTCAGGCGCTGTTGGAAAATACTCAGCGTTACCTTCTGCCAATGGCAGAACATTTAAAATAAAAAGGGGAGCATTAAAGGATGCTACGTTTATCCAAAAGTATCGCTCAATTTTTCTTGTTGTTGGCCTTAGTGGCTTGGGGGGGAGCGGTAGCCGCACAACCCCTTTGGCAAGTTTTACCTGAGACTATCAATAAGAGTGAAAATGACCCAAGAACTTATCAAGCCATCAAGTTAAATAATGGCATGGTTGTTCTATTGGTGTCCGATCCTAAAGCGACAAAGTCATTAGCGGCGGTATCCATTCCTGTTGGAAGTCTAGAAAATCCAGATAGTCAATTGGGGTTAGCGCACTATTTAGAACACATGGTGTTGATGGGCTCTAAAAAATATCCAGAACCAAGCAGTTTGTCTGAGTTTTTGCAAAAACACGGTGGTAGTCATAATGCAAGTACTGCCGCTCATCGTACTGCTTATTATTTGGAAGTTGAAAATAGTGCACTTCAACAAGCAACCGATCGATTGGCTGATGCATTGGCAGATCCATTGCTCGACCCAACTAATGCAGACAGAGAGCGTAATGCGGTCAATGCTGAACTGACGATGGCGCGCTCCCGTGATGGCATGCGGTTATGGCAGGTTCGTTCGGAAACGTTAAATCCTCAGCATCCGAACTCACGTTTTTCCGGTGGGAACTTAGAGACGCTACAAGATAAACCGAACAGTAAATTACAAGCAGAGCTGGTGGGTTTTTATAAGCAATACTACTCTGCAAATTTGATGAATGGTGTGCTTTATGGCGACCAGTCTATAGAGTCATTGGCAAAAATAGCAGCAGAAACCTTTGGACGCATCCCAGATCGTCAAGTCACTGCACCATCGACAGATGTGCCAGCCGTTACAGATAACGAAAAGGGGATTATCATTCACTATGTTCCCGCTCAGCCACAAAAAGCAATTCAGCTTGAGTTTAGCATAAAAAACAATATGGCTGACTTTCGTAGTAAAAGTGATGAGTATATTGGTTACCTAATTGGGAATCGCAGCCCAGGTACGCTTGCTGATTGGTTAATATCTCAAGGGCTTGCCGAAGGGATCAGTGCGTCATCAACACCAAATGCAGATCGCAATGATGGTGTTTTCTCAATTTATATTACGTTAACCGATAAAGGGTTAGCAGAGCGCGATCAGATTATTGCGGCTGTTTTCTCTTATATCGATTTACTGAAAAAAGACGGTATTAATAAAAATTATTTTGAAGAAATTGCTAATGTACTGAATCTCTCTTTTCGTTATGGCTCCATTGTCAGAGATATGAATTACATTGAGTGGTTATCAGACCAAATGATCAATGTACCAGTGAAGCATGTACTGGACTCAGATTATATTGCTGACAAGTATGATCCTGCTGCCATTAAGGCTCGTCTATCTGAATTAACGGCAAAAGATGCGAGGATTTGGTTTATTAGCCCGGATGAGCCTCATAACAAAAAAGCTTACTTTGTGAATGCACCTTATCAGGTTGATAAAATTACAGAAAAGCAGTTAGCACAATGGGATAAATTGGAATCTAAAATGAAATTTAGATTGCCTGAATTAAACCCATACATTCCTGATAACTTGTCATTAATTAAGGTTGATAAGACATATAAGCACCCAGAGCTTATCTATCAAACAGATAACACTCGAGTGCTCTATATGCCTAGCCAATATTTCGCGGACGAACCGAAGGCAACAATTAATTTATCTCTTAGAACGAAAGAGGGGATGCAGGATGCTAAATCGCAAGTGACAGGCGCGTTACTGCAATATATCGCTTCTTTAAAAATGGATGAATTGCAATACCAAGCATCCGTTGCTGGGATGTCTGTTTCTGTTTCCCAAGGACTTGGCTTACAGTTTAATGCGAGTGGTTATACACAGCATTTACCTGAGTTGTTTTTATCAATGACCAAGCTTTATGTCAGCTTTGAACCTACCGAAAGGGAACTGGCTCAGGCGAAATCTTGGTATCAGGAGCAAATTAAAGTTGCTAATAATGCCAAAGCTTATGAATTAGCGATGCAACCACTGCGTCGTATCGATACCGTACCTTATTTTGAGCAAGAAGAACGGTTATCAGTGCTTGATAGCATTTCGCTAAAAGATATTACAGATTATCGTAGCAAAGTTGTGGATAGTGCAGCGCTACAGGCGATGGTTATTGGTAATTTAACCGATAAACAAAGTGTGAAAGTGATCCAAGATGCCCAAAAGTTACTTAAGAGCAAAGGAACAAATTGGTGGCGTGGTGATATCGTCGTTGTTGATAAACCATATTTAGCGGATTTCCATCACCAAGCTCAAAGTACAGATAACGCTTTGGCAGAGATATTTATCCCTGAAGGTTACAGCCGTATTGAAGGGGCGGTATTGTCTGGCCTTCTGTCTAATATCATTCAGCCTTGGTTTTACGATCAACTAAGAACAAATGAGCAACTTGGGTATGCGGTTTTTGCTTTCAAAGTTGGGTTAGGTGACCAGTGGGGAATTGGTTTCTTATTGCAAAGTAACGCAAAAACACCGGACTACTTGAACTCTCGTTACCAAGAGTTTTATCAAGTTGCGCTCGATAAGCTGAACAAACTACCAGCCCAAGAGTTTGAACAGTATAAACAATCGATTATTACTGAAATGAAACAACCTCCACAAACTTTCTATGAAGAGGTTGGACGTTATTCTTCAGACTTTAACCGCAATATTTTTACGTTCGATACCCGAGAGAACGTACTCGCGTTATTTGAGAAAGTGACTCAGCAGCAAGTGATTGAGTACTACCAAAAAGCGGTGATGAAACGTCAAGGGTTAGCGTTGGCATCTCAAGTTATTGGTCAAGATGTCAATGAAAAAACAGGATATGCACCACTAAAAGGCTGGGTGTTCTATCCGAATGCGTCAGAATTTCAAAAAATCTTGCCAGTTAAGGAAGATGCGAAGTGAGTAAAATGCAGATAAGTTCCCAATTGTTAGATGCTTTTTCGTTACCATTACAAGGCCAACGGTTAATTGAAGCCTCTGCGGGTACAGGCAAAACCTATACGATAGGGATACTCTATCTGCGTTTACTATTAGGGTTAGGGGGGGAGAATGCTTTCCCCCGACCTCTTACAGTTGAAGAAATTCTCGTAGTGACATTTACAGAAGCCGCAACTAATGAATTACGAGGGCGTATACGTGAGCGAATTCATAAAATGCGCCTTGCTTGTATCCGTGATGGGGTCGGTTTCGAAAAAGAGCCGGAATATTTAGAGCTACTCTCGCAAATTCCAACACCAGAGCAACGTGAGTTTGCCATAAATTGGTTACTTACCGCTGAGCGTCAAATGGATGAAGCTGCGATTTATACCATTCATGGCTTTTGTCAGAGAATGTTAGTTCACAATGCTTTTGAATCAGGCGTTTTATTTGAACAGACGATGATCCAAGATGAACTTCCGATTCAAAAGCAAGCTTGTGCTGATTTTTGGCGGCGTCATTTCTATCCACTCGATTATTCAATGGCAAAAGTTGTTTTGTCACAATGGAATAGTCCGGAAGCATTACTGGCGGATATTAAGCCTTTTTTACAAGGTGATATGCCATACATAGTTAATGAAACGCCAAATAAAGAAACCTTTGAAGAGCGTCACCAGCGTTTAATCGAACTCATTACTCAAGTGAAGTCTTTATGGCTAGCAGGGGGCTCTGAAATTGAAAAACGGATTGTTAGCTCGGATGTTGATAAACGTAGTTATAGCTCGCGCTTTTTACCGAGCTGGTTAGATAAAATGGCACGCTGGGCAGAGGAAGAAACACAAGATTACCAACTGCCAAAAGAAATTATTCGGTTTTCGCAAGCTGCCTTACATGATAAATCGAAAAGTGGCTCAGGCCCTGAGCACGAGGTATTCGCGCTCATTGATGAACTTCTTTCGCAATCCCTAACCATTAAAGATCTGATTATTCCCGTTGCCATAACAGAAGTTAGGCAAAACATTGCCCGAGAAAAACACAGTAGAGGCGAAATGGGGTTTGATGATTTGCTCACTCGCTTAGATAACGCATTAAAAAAGCAGGGCGGAGATTACTTAGCTAAAGCCATTAGCCAGCGTTTCCCTGTTGCGATGATTGATGAGTTTCAGGATACCGACCCTCAACAATATCGTATTTTTCAGCGGATTTATCATGAGGTTGAAAATAGTGCATTGTTATTTATTGGTGACCCTAAACAAGCTATTTATGCGTTTCGCGGCGCTGATATTTTTACTTACATTGCAGCGAAAAAGCAGGTTAGTGCTCACTATACACTAGAAACTAACCATCGCTCCTCCGAGCAAATGGTTGAAGCTGTTAACCGTATTTTTAGCCATTGCGAAAAACCTTTTATTTTTGAGCAGATCCCATTTAACCCTGTCAACTTTGCAGCCAAAAATGCGGGCAAGATATTAAAGCATCATGGTCAAGCAGTAAAAGCGCTAACATTTTGGCAAATTGATGCAGAAGCGGTTTCTATTGCTGATTATGAGCAAACAATGGCATCACAATGCGCCGCACAGATCAGTCAATGGTTACAAGGGGGAGCTGAGGGAACAAGCTTATTTCAGCATAGTGATGGAAAACAACATCCGGTTTCTGCGGCTGATATTACAGTCTTGGTGAGAAGCCGACGTGAAGCAACACTGATCCGTGATGCACTCAATCAGTTGGGTATCCCATCTGTCTTCCTATCGAATAGAGAAAGTGTTTTTGCGACCCAAGAAGCGCGTGACCTTTTATGGATCTTACAAGCGGTACTGTCGCCAGAAAAAGAGCGTATTTTACGTAGTGCACTAGCAACGGGAACTTTAGGGCTAAACGCCAAAGAGATTGATGCGCTAAATTACGATGAAAAGGCATGGGAAGCGCTGGTGGATGAGTTTTCTCAATACGCGCTAATTTGGCGTAAGCGCGGGGTTCTGCCGATGCTTCGGGTTCTGATGGCGGAGCGCCATATTGCAGAATCATTGCTTTCTGCCGTGGAAGGTGAACGTCGTTTAATGGATTTGATGCATATTGGTGAACTGCTTCAAGAGATGTCTCTTCAATTAGAAGGTGAGCACACATTAGTGCGTTGGTTAACACAGCAAATTGCTCATCCTGATCATCAATCGAACGCACAGCAAATGCGTTTAGAAAGTGATAAACACCTAGTTCAAATCAGTACCATCCACAAATCAAAAGGCCTTGAATACAAGATTGTTTGGCTGCCATTTGCGAGTAATTTTTTACCACAATCAAAGGCGCTGTACCATGACAGGGAGAATTACGGCACTCATTTAGACTTAGATGATAGTGAAGAGAACGTTGCGCTTGCGGATGAAGAGCGTTTGGCGGAAGACTTACGGCTACTCTATGTTGCCTTAACACGTGCAATCTATCATTGTAGTGTTGGTATTGCGCCAATAATTAAAGGTAACCGCAAGAAAAGTGGTGAAACCGACCTACACTTATCTGCTTTGGGGTATTTAATTCAAAAGGGGGAAGCGGGGGATTTTAGCTTACTCAATAAAGGATTAGCAGAGCTTGCCGGTACTGCGATTAGTGTGGAGCGCATTGAGTATACAGAATCTATCTCAATGTCTTTTGATCAAGATGATAATGAGTCATTGTCAGCTAGGGATATTACTCGCTTCTTTGACTACCATTGGAGAGTAACCAGTTATTCAGGGTTGAGCTATAGTAGTGGTCATAGTGGCAGTGGTAATGAGCAAGCGATAAGTGCTGAGCAGCTTGCGACCTCACTGGCACCTAAAATAGATGTGGAAGCTAGCTTAGATGCCACTTTACCAGAAATCGATGAATTTACGTTGACACCACATCTGTTTCCCCGCGGAACTGCACCGGGAACTTTTCTTCATGAACTTATGGAAGAAATGGACTTTTCACAAGAGATCCCCCTTGAATGGTTAGTTGAGAAATTGCAAGGAGCAGGGTTTGATACCAAATGGGCTGACATGTTACAGGCATGGTTGGCGGCTATTGTGGATGCGCCACTGGCAGATGATGGTTTATGCTTGTCTGCATTAGCGCCTCAAGATATGTTAGATGAACTACAGTTTTATCTTCCTATTGATAACTTGCTTCAAGCTGAAGATGTTGATCGCATTACTCATCGATATGATCCGCTATCTGCGGCTTGCCCTCCGCTTAATTTTGAAAAAGTACAAGGTATTTTAAAAGGGTTTATCGATTTAACGTTTTTATGGAAAGGGAAATTTTATCTCCTTGATTATAAATCAAATTACCTCGGTGATGATGCGGCTAGCTATACGCAATCTGCGATGGCTGAAGCGATGATTGACCACCGTTATGATCTTCAATATCAATTATATTCATTAGCGCTGCATCGTTACCTTAAACAGCGATTACCTAACTATCAGTATGATGTTCATTTTGGTGGCGTCTATTACCTCTTTCTTCGTGGCATTGATCGGGTAGAGTCAAAAAATGGTATTTTTTATTATCGGCCAGAAAAGGCATTTATCGACGAACTGGACCGACTATTTCGTAACGCACAAGAGGGAAGTGAGCCATGATGAAAGCGCTGTTTAATAAAGCGCTCGAAGCGCGATTATTCACTCCCCTTGATATCCAGTTTGCTTATAACATTACACAAGAGCAAAACCCAACATTATTACTGCTTACCGCATTATTGAGTGCTGAGACGATGGCGGGGCATGTCTGCTTGTCATTATCTGATTTCAGTCAGGAAAAACTGTTTGCAGGGCGCCATCCTGAACTTGCAGACGAATTTTGGCACGCAATAGGCACACCTGATCCAGAAACCATTTATCACCTAGTTAAAAACGCCCCTTTTGTCTGCCTAGCGGGGGAAAGTGAATTATCCCCCTTGGTGTTATCGGGGGAGTTTTTATATTTTCAGCGGCTATGGCAATATGAGCAAAGTGTTTCAGACTACTTTTCACACACCGGACTACCTCAATATGATGCTCAGCGCATTAAAGGAATATTAGACGCTCTTTTCCCGCAAAGTGATGAAATTGACTGGCAAAAAATAGCTGCCGCAGTGGCTGTCACTAGCCGAGTTTCCGTGATTTCAGGGGGGCCTGGCACGGGGAAAACAACCACAGTTGCTCGAATTTTAGCGGCATTGGTTAAATTGGCTGTAGAGAATAAACAACGTATTCAAATTGAATTAGCAGCGCCGACAGGTAAAGCTGCGGCACGTTTAACAGAGTCGTTGGGGGCAGCACTCGATGGCTTGTCATTGACCGATGAAGAGCGACATATGTTGCCTAATCAGGCAAAAACACTGCATAGGCTATTAGGGGCACAACCTGAAAGCCAGCAATTCCGCTATCACCGTGATAATTTATTAACACTGGATATTTTGATTGTTGACGAGGCTTCCATGGTGGATTTACCCATGATGGGTAAATTAATCGAAGCCTTGCCAGTAAATGCCAAATTGATCTTTTTAGGGGATAAAGATCAATTAGCATCCGTCGAAGCGGGGGCTGTACTTGGAGATATTTGCCAATTTGCGGATCAAGGATATAGCCCTCAACGTGCCCAAGAATTGGCTCAACTGACAGGATACGCACTCGATCACTTTACATCAAATACAGGCCCTTTGATCAGAGATAGCCTCTGCCTACTGCGTAAAAGTTACCGTTTTTCGGCTTCTTCGGGTATCGGGCAGCTTGCTTTTGCGGTTAATGATGGAGATACCAAGCGTGCTGAAAAGTTATTAAACAGCACATTAAATGACGTGCATACTTATTTACAAGAAAGTGAGGATGATTATGCACAGATGTTGATAGCGGCATCTAATTTCTATCGAGATTATCTTCTATCAGTAAAAGCTAGACAGGATCCGGCTGAGATTTTATTTAAATTTAATCAATTTCGTTTGTTGACAGCTTTGAGAGATGGCCCCTATGGTGTAACAGGGATAAACGAAAAATTAGAAAAACTGCTTCATCGGCAGGGGCTTATTCATCGGCCATTAAACCAAATAAATAAACATTATGCAGGTAGGCCAATTATGATCAGCCGAAATGATAGTCCATTAGGGCTATTTAATGGCGATATAGGGATAATCCTGCCTGATGAAGAAGGGGCACTTAGAGCTTATTTTCAGTATCCCGATGGCTCAATTAAGGGGATCCAACCTAATCGGTTGCCTTTACATGAAACAGCATATGCAATGACTGTACATAAATCACAAGGTTCAGAGTTTGCTCATACCGCCTTAGTACTACCGAAGGTATATTCACCAGTCGTCACTCGAGAGCTTGTGTATACTGCAATAACTCGCGCCAAAAAAGAACTTTCTTTGTATTGCACGATTAAGATTTTACGCCGTGCCATTGAGACACCGACGAAACGACGTAGTGGCTTAGCAATACAGCTCATGAATGTAAAATAAACGTAGTAGCCTTGGCTACATAATTAGACTTAAATGCAAAAGGTAATAATATGGATACCCAGCCAACAACGACGGCAATAACAGTCACACTTAAAGCGAGAATTCAGCCAGAAAGACGTGCAGACTTAGAAGATGCCTTTATGCATGTTATGCAAAGTATGGAAAAAGATATTCATGTGACAGGTGGTGGCACGTTACTTTCAGACAATGGTGAAATTGATGAGTGTGATATTGAGTTATCTGTTGCAGAGGCGAATGATGAAAATATCAGCTTAATTATTCAATTGTTTTCATCCATGTTGGCGCCGAAAGGATCACGTTTAGTTATTCATGGTGAAGACATTGTGATTGAATTTGGTGATGAAGAAGGGTTAGCCCTTTATTTAAATGGTACTGATTTGCCCGACGAAGTTTATGAAAATAGCGATATTAACGATATTTTCGATAAATTAGACGAGGCTGTAGAAGATATTGGTGCGATCCATGGTGTGTGGGAAGGCCCTACAGAAACAGCGTTCTATTTCTATGGCGCATCATTTGCCGAAATGTCATCACTGCTACAACCTTTAATCGATAGCATACCGCTATGCCAAAAATCAAGAGTGGTACAAATCGCCTAGGTTGATTGACTAACCTGACAGTAAGTAAATTGTCAGGTTAGTCGAGCTAAAGTCTATTTATCGGCTTTTGCATGTAAATCTAGCATCAAAATTTTAGAACGGCGTTGGTAGTTATATAGCGCCTGTTTTTTCAATGGCAACATCTCAATCTCTGCGGGAATAAAGCCCCTTTCTTGGAACCAATGAATACTACGTGTGGTTAAAACAAATAGCTTTGCTAACCCTAATTGCTTAGCCTGTAGGGAAACACGATGTAAAAGTTCTTCTCCCCGCGAAGAGCTACGGTAGTCAGGATGCACGGCGACACAAGCCATTTCCCCCAGTTTTTCTTCGGGGTAAGGGTAGAGAGCCGCACAAGCAATCACTAAGTTATCTCGTTCAATGATCGTAAATTTATCGATTTCCATCTCAAGTTGCTCCCGTGAACGTCTTACAAGGATGCCTTGCTGCTCAAGAGGGCGAATTAACTCAAGAATACCGCCGATATCATTAATATTAGCACGACGGATTTGTTCGGCGCTTTCCATGACAATTTGCGTACCAATGCCATCGCGCGAAAAGAGCTCTTGGATTAGCGAGCCATCTTCTTGATAACTTAATAAATGGCTGCGACGAACACCGCGGCGGCAAGCTTTCGCCGCGCCACGTAAAAAGCGCACAGTACCTGAATAATAATCCCCTTCGGATTCCAGCTCTTGGATCCTATCTTCGGCTTCATCGGGAAATAATTCTGATAAAATATTGCCATCTTTATCAGCGACTCCTTGTGAAGAACAAAAGCCGATTAACTTTTCAGCCTTCATTTTCACTGCGAGTTGAGTGGCTATTTCCTCAGAAGTGAGATTAAAACTTTCACCAGTAACAGACACGGCAACCGGACCAATAAGTACGATAGAGCCATTATCCAGTTGTTTATTGATAGCATCTTCATCAATGCGGCGGATACGCCCGCTATGGCAGTAATCAACGCCATCATCCACACCGAGTGGTTGCGCGATCACAAAGTTACCGCTGACAACACTAATATGAGCGCCTTGTAAAGGTGTGTTACTCAGACTCATCGATAAACGAGCCGTAATATCAAGTAATAAGGCACCAGAGGCTTGCTTAACGTATTCAAGTGTATTCGCATCCGTTACGCGGGTATGTTTATGATAAACAGCCTCATAATTATGCTCGGCTAAAATATCTTCGATTTGAGGGCGAGCGCCGTAAACTACGATGATGCGGATACCAAGACTATGTAATAATCCTATATCATTGACAATACTCGGAAAATTCTCATGCGCAATTGCTTCTCCACCAAGCATAATAATAAATGTTTTGCCGCGGTGGGCATTGATATAAGGAACCGAATGGCGAAACTCATCTACCAATTCGGTGCTGCGCTCTTTCATAACCACCCTCTTAACTGAATTTTTATTCGCTATTAATGTATTTTTATTCTTTTTAGCGATAAATATCAAGCAAAATATAGGATAAGACTTGTAACATTTTTATTATTTGGGTTTACATATCTCTATATTTAAATGTGTATTCTTGATGACAGTATGCGAATGATTCGCTAGAGTTTATGTTTCTGGCCTCTATTTGGCTTTTGTTCTAAAATCACCTGATATTCAGTTTTAGGTTCGGAATTATTGATGAGTCACCCAGATCACTGTCCATCTAAACGCCGCCTTTTACAAGGAGCGGCAGCGGTTATGTTGCTTAGTGTCAGCCCATTTGGCTTTGCTGCGAATACAAATGTGATCGCAGTACGTATCTGGCCTGCATCAAGTTATACGCGCGTGACGCTAGAATCGAGTGCTCCATTAAAATATCGCCAGTTGGTACTGCATAACCCTGAACGCATCGTTATCGATTTGGAAGGGGTACAGCTGAACAACATTCTGAAGCAGATGGGAACTCAAATCCAATCTCGCGACCCGCATTTAAAATTAGTACGGGTCGGGCAGTTTGATCCAAAAACAGTGCGTCTTGTTTTTGAAGTCAAAAATAAAGTCAGCCCACAGATTTTTACTATCGCGCCCGTTGCTGAATTTAAAAACCGTTTGGTGTTAGATTTCTATCCGGGTAAAGGGGTAGAAACATCGGACGATCCATTGCTTGCCTTATTGGAAGATTATAATAAAGGCGATTTAGAAGAGAAAATGCCTGCTCAGGCGAAGAAACCGGGTAAAGCAGGTCGAGATCGCCCCATTATTATTATGATTGACCCAGGGCATGGGGGGGAAGATCCCGGCGCAATGGGGAAATACAAAACGCGAGAAAAAGATGTGGTTTTACAAATCGCTCGCCGTTTGAAAGCGTTAATCGATAAAGATCCCAAAATGCGTGCCTATATGACTCGTAACGAGGATGTATTTATTCCATTGAAGGTTAGGGTCGCTAAGGCTCGAAAAATGCAGGCAGACTTGTTTGTTTCGATTCACGCTGATGCCTTTACCAATCGCTCAGCTCACGGTTCATCTGTGTTTGCCTTATCGACTAAAGGTGCCACCAGTAATACCGCTCGTTACCTCGCTCAGACACAGAACGAGGCTGACTTAATTGGTGGGGTGAGCAAAAGTGGTGATGTTTACCTTGACCATACCATGCTTGATTTAGTGCAAACAGCAACCATTAATGACAGCCTCAAATTTGGTGATGAGGTTTTAAAGCGCATGGGCAAAGTCAATCGGCTACATAAAAATAAAGTTGATCAGGCAGGCTTTGCGGTATTGAAGGCGCCGGAGATCCCTTCAATCTTGGTTGAAACAGCCTTTATCAGTAACTTAGAAGAAGAGCGTAAATTGAAAACCGCGAAGTTCCAGCAGCAGATGGCGGAATCTATCTTCCAAGGGATTAAAGCCTATTTTCGTAATGGCGGCGAATTAGCGATTAGAAATTAGCCGCTAGAATAAAATCGATAAATTAGAAAAGGTGACTGGCTGAAAAGTGAGTTGCCTTTTTTATTATTGCATTGATTTAATAGGAAAAATAAGAATTGGTTGCGGGGGCCGGATTTGAACCAACGACCTTCGGGTTATGAGCCCGACGAGCTACCAAGCTGCTCCACCCCGCGACTGAAGAGGTAAATATAACAGGGGATATTGGTTGCGGGAGCCGGATTTGAACCGACGACCTTCGGGTTATGAGCCCGACGAGCTACCAGGCTGCTCCATCCCGCGCCTGAAATATTTTTGATACTAATTTGAAGATTGGTTGCGGGGGCCGGATTTGAACCGACGACCTTCGGGTTATGAGCCCGACGAGCTACCAAGCTGCTCCACCCCGCGTCCGATAGCGGGCACTATACTCGGGATGAGATCTGATGCAAGTTTTTTTGTGTATTTTTTTCAAATTTCCGCATAGATAGAACAAAATATACACTTAGTGGTCAAATATTAATCATTTTAATGGGGCGGTGAGATTGATTAACAGGCAATAGGCTAAATCCTTTTTTTAGAGTCGATGATAAAAAATAAATGTGAATTATCCATTGCGGGGAAAAATAATAACCAGTAATAAGTCCACAATTTGTACGGCGATAGGAGAGTAAGTATTTTTAGCCGTTTCATTCTTTATGTGGGTTTGCTATTGTGCGCTTCATATTGGATTGGAGTGGGCGATATAACATGAAATTATGGCAAAAATGGTGTGTAGCAGGTGCGTTTGTATCTTTACTTGTTGGCTGTCAATCTCACCCGACAGATCAAGGGCAGCAGTATAAAGATGGACGTTTAAAGCAAGATCTTCAGCAAGTAAGCCAAGTAAATGTTCAAGGGCGCCCAATCAATTCACAAGATTTTTATCGGCAAGTTAATGAAATCAAGAATGCGTCACCGCGTTTGTTTCAAGGTAACAATGATACCTATCATGCGATTGAAAACTGGCTAGTTGCAGGGGGAGATCCTAAAAAACTGGCGAGTTTCAACTTAACCGCCTTTCAAATGGAAGGGGTGGATAATTATGGTAACGTACAATTTACTGGGTATTACACGCCGGTTATCCAAGCTCGCCGTACCAAACAGGGGGAATTTCAGCACCCACTTTATGCAATGCCACCTAAAGGGAAAAAACGCCTCCCCAGCCGAGCCGCGATATACAATGGTGCTTTAAGCGATAAACTCATTCTAGCCTACAGTAACTCCGCCATGGATAACTTTATGATGGAAGTTCAAGGTAGCGGCTATGTGGATTTTGGTGATGGTAGCCCGCTGAATTTCTTTGGTTATGCGGGGAAAAATGGGCATGCTTATAAGAGCATAGGTAAAGTGCTTGTCGATCGTGGTGAAGTGCCGTTAGAGAAAATGTCACTGCAAGCGATCCACGATTGGGCGAATAGCCATAGCGAACAAGAAGTGCGCGAATTACTCGAACAAAATGCTTCCTTTGTTTTCTTCAAACCACAATCATTTGTTCCTGTCAGAGGCGCTAGTGCAGTACCGTTAATTGCTAAAGCATCAGTCGCATCGGATAAAACACTTATTCCGCCAGGCACAGCGCTATTAGCAGAAATACCTGTACTTGATAATGCAGGGAAATTTACGGGACGCTATGAAATGCGTATGATGATTGCCCTAGATGTTGGTGGTGCAATTAAAGGACATCATTTCGATATCTATCATGGAACAGGTCATGAAGCAGGTAGAATGGCCGGTTTTTATAATCATTACGGAAGAGTGTGGGTGTTGAAAAAGAGCCAGCCACTTTTCGGTCATATGTAGTTATTAAGGTTACTATTTACTATGCAAACTAAGCTTTCAGATGCTTGGATGCAGCGTTTTGCTGGGATCGGACGTCTTTATGGACAGCAAGCGCTATCACTTTTTGCTCGTTCTCATATTTGTGTTATTGGGATTGGGGGCGTCGGCGTTTGGGCTGCGGAAGCACTCGCACGGACGGGAATAGGGCAGATTACCCTGATTGATATGGATGATATCTGTATCACTAATACCAATCGTCAGTTACATGCACTTAAATCCACAGTGGGTCAGCCAAAAGTTGAAGTCATGAAAGCACGGATTTTAGAAATAAATCCTGAATGCGTTGTGAATATCGTGGATGATTTTGTGAGCGTAGATAATGTGGCTGAGCTGCTCTCTACGGGGTTTGATTATGTTATTGATGCCATCGATAGTGTCAGGCCGAAGGCGGCTCTGTTGGCCTACTGTCGGCGTTATAAAATCCCCGTTGTAACGACAGGGGGCGCAGGAGGGCAAATCGACCCAACTCAGATCCAAGTAACAGACTTAGCGAAAACGATCCAAGATCCCCTTGCCGCAAAATTACGTGAGCGCCTGAAATCCGATTTTAATGTTGTTAAAAATAGCAAAGGTAAATTAGGCATAGACTGCGTATTTTCAACAGAGCAATTAGTTTATCCGCAAAGTGATGGCTCCGTCTGTGCGGCTAAAAGTACCGCTGACGGCTCTAAAAGAATGGATTGCGCTTCAGGCTTTGGGGCGGCAACGATGGTGACAGCAAGTTTTGGTTTTATTGCAGTATCACATGCTCTGAAGAAGATGGTCGCAAAATTAGAGCGGGAAAATTCGCTCAAAAGCTGAGGCTATTTTCATAGCCTCTAGTACATTATTCGGCAGGTGTCATTTCGCTGGCAAAGTTGCGAATAGTCGTTATTAATGCGGCTATTCCATTTTGTCGTGATTCACTGAGTTGGCCAGATAACCCAGTTCTATTCAAAATATCCTCAAAATCGACAGCGAGGATCGCTTGGCTATTTTTTTGTTCCACTGCGGCTAATAAAATCGCAAATAGCCCTTTAACAACGCGTCCTTCACTATCGCCATAAAAATGAAATGTTTGGTCATCGTTGAGTCTTGCACCAATCCACACTCTGTTTTCGCAACCTTTCACTTCCTGAGTCTGCTGCTTTTGCTCATCAGTCAGAGTCGGTAGTTGACGAGCGAGTTGGATAAGCAAGCGATATTTATCTTCCCACGCTTTTTGTGCTGAAAATTGTTCAATAATCTCTTCAATTTTCAGCGTCGTACCGAAAGGGTGTGGAACAAATGTCGATATTATTGAAGTCATTCGGCTTCCTTATTCATCATTCAGTATTGAGAGTGCAAATTTTACTGCGTTAATAAATTTATCAATATCTTGCTGATCATTGTAAGGCATGACAGAGATGCGTAAGCAGCCTGTAATAGCAATTGCATCCATTAATGGTTGCGTACAATGTTGCCCATAGCGTAATGCAATTTTTTGTTCAGTCAACAATAGGCCCAAATCGCTATGATGTATGCCAGCGAAATTAAAGGAAAGTAGCGGAGTATTAGGCTGGCTATAGCAGATAAACCCCTCTAATTTGCTGAGTTCTTCGTATGCGTAGTGGATGAGTGAACAACAATAGGCCTCAGATTGGTGTAAATCGATGTGAGATAACCAGTCAAGAGTGGCCGAAAAGGCAATGACGCCAGCGATATTTGGTGTGCCAGCTTCAAAACAATAAGGAACAGGAGCGGGAGTAAAGCCCTCAAAATTAACTTCTGATAACATTTTACCGCCACCATGCCATGGTGACATCGCAGCCAACAACTGTGGTTTGCCATAGCAAACGCCAAGCCCAGTTGGGCCATATAATTTATGGGCGGAGAAAGCATAAAAATCGATATTCAAAGCGGTGACATCAATTGGGGCATGTACCACACCTTGTGCGCCATCAACGACAACGAGCGCCCCAGCCGCATGAGCTAGTGACGTTACTGCTGCTAAATTTGGTTGATAGCCAGTTACGTTTGACATCTGGGTGATAGCGATCACTTTGCTACGTGGATTAAGTAGCGGCTTAAGGCTTTCAATATCGAGGGTGTAGTGTTGAGTGACAGGCCATTTGACAATTTTTGCACCAGTTTGCTGTGCAAGAATCAGCCAAGGTAATAAATTAGAGTGGTGTTCTAATTCGCTAACAATAATTTCATCATTTGCTGTTAAATGATTTCTAAAATAACTTTGGGCAATAAGGTTAATGGACTCGGTGGTTCCTCGGGTCCAAATAATGGTATTTTCACTCTCTGCATTAATCAATTTCGCGACACGTTTCCTGCCTTGTTCATAATTTTCAGTAATTCGTAACGACTCTGGAGATTGACCTCGATAAACTGAACTGCCAGAGTGACGGTAATAGTTATCTGCGGCTTCAATCATTGAGTTTGGTTTTAAGGCTGTTGCTGCACTATCAAGATGAATCGTTTGAGAATTGATAGCTGGAAATTGTTTTCGAAATTGTGTTGCAGAAAAATGGTACATTATATGTGTTCTTTATCTAAATATTTGGCGTTTGGTTTGTAATCATAATTATTGATGATATTCTCGATTTATTCATCGAAATCTTTTGTTACATTTAATTTTACCGCTGGTTTTTATTAGAGCTTTAGAAAAAATTAGGGAAATGATTATGCCTTTTACTGCATATTGCAATCATTTTTCTTTTGTCTTTTCGGTGATCTCATCTTTGGATGGGGAAAATTCAAGAATTATCTTAAATATTTAACTGATAATATTTTTTGTAAACTGGTTAAAACCTGTCTTGAAAATGTTATTTGCAATTGTTAGGCAAAAAAAAGCACCGCAATTAAAGCGGTGCATCATAAAATCACTATGGACAGACAGGGTAAATGTACAGGAAGTGAAAAAAAACAGTAGCTAAAGCTACAAAGTCTGGCATTCCCAGACAACTTGCAAACACAACATCACAACCACAAAGCCAAAAGTTTCAAAGTAACTAAACTCTGTAACTTTTCGTTCCGGCTTAGGAAGTGTGCATACTATAGGTATTTACTGGCGTATCCTCAATGGACAATTTATAATGCTTCGGATGAGAAAAACTAATGCGTATAACCCTATCAAGTAGAAGTGATTATGTCTAAAAGATTACCGCCACTTAATGCGTTAAGAGTGTTTGATGCTGCCGCTCGTCATTTAAGTTTTACTAAAGCGGCGGAAGAGTTGTTTGTGACCCAAGCCGCTGTGAGTCACCAAATGAAAAGTTTGGAAGATTTCCTCGGGTTAAAGTTATTTCGTCGGCGCAATCGTTCTTTGCTGTTAACAGAAGAAGGTCAAAGTTATTATCTTGATATTAAAGAAATATTTTCTTCTATTAATGAGGCGACAAGGAAATTACAGGCGCGAAGTGCTAAGGGAGCATTAACGGTTAGTTTATCCCCTAGTTTTGCAATACAGTGGCTTGTCCCGCGTCTTTCTAGCTTTAACCAAGCTTATCCGGGGATTGATGTTCGTATTCAGGCCGTTGATAGGGAAGAAGATAAATTAGCGGATGATGTTGATGTGGCTATTTTCTATGGGCGAGGAAATTGGTCTGGTCTAAGGACGGATAGGCTGTATGCTGAATATTTAATGCCAGTTTGTTCTCCGTTATTATTAACGGGGGCGCATCAATTAAAGCAGCCTGAAGACTTAGTCAATCATACGTTATTACATGATTCTTCTCGTCGGGATTGGCAAGCTTATATTCGCCAATTAGAATTGCACAATATTATCAATGTACAACAAGGCCCTATTTTTAGTCATAGTGCTATGGTCATTCAAGCCGCAGTACATGGTCAGGGTGTCGCTTTAACAAATAATGTTATGGCAAAAAATGAAATTGATGCAGGTCGTTTGGTTTGCCCATTCAACGAGGTATTGGTGAGTAAAAACGCGTTTTACCTTGTTTGTCAGGAAAACCAAGCTGATTTGGGAAAAATAGCTGCATTTCGTCAATGGATCTTGACTCAAGCAGCAAGCGAGCAAGAAAAACTGGGGTTTATTACGGGTGACCAAGATATGGCGCTTATTCAGTAATCATATATACCCGTTATTTTTCAAGTTGCAGTTGGTTGCATAGATAGGTAAAACGGCACTCAGTTTATCGTGTTTATCGGGATTTTAAATTAACCCCTTGATGCAACTGGGATTATTTAGGGTATGGTTAATAAAAGGTGTTACTGTGAATAGTCGTTTGATGTTAATTTTTGCTGGGATTAGTGGCTTTTTTACTGTGGCTTTTGGTGCCATTGGCTCTCATGCGCTTTCGTCGATTATGAGTGCTCATCAGATGGAATGGATTGAAATCGGTTTGCGGTATCAGATGCTACATACAGTAGCTTTAATGGTGCTAGGGGCGATTTTATTGCGTAAAGTGGTTCTATGGTTTTACTGGTGTGGCGTTTTTTTCGCCGTAGGCATACTTCTTTTCAGTGGTAGCCTTTATTGTATGGCCTTGTTACAGGTAAAATACTTTTCCTATTTTACGCCAATAGGGGGAGTTTGTTTTCTTATTGGCTGGCTGTTGGTCGTTATCGGCGCTATGCGTCTAAGGAAACCGGCGTTACGCCATGAGTAATAAAATTGCATTATATTGCCGTCCAGGCTTTGAAAAAGAGTGTGCGGCCGAAATTACAGATAAAGCTGGGCAAAAAGAGGTTTATGGTTTTGCGCGCGTCAAAGAAAATAGCGGTTATGTTATTTTTGAATGCTATCAAGCTGAAGATGCCGATAAACTTGCCCGCGAGCTACCTTTTCGTGAGCTGATTTTTGCTCGTCAAATGTTTGTGGTTGGGGAACTGCTTAAAGATTTACCTCCAGAAGATCGTGTTACCCCCATTGTGAATGCGCTGAGCCAGCAGGTTGAACGAGCAGGCGATCTTCGCGTTGAAGTTGCTGATACTAATGAAAGCAAAGAGTTGATGAAATTTTGCCGTAAATTTACGGTGCCTTTGCGTAATGCTTTACGACAAGAAAAAGTTTTACTGGCTAAAGAGAATTTCAAACGTCCGGTTATCCATGTTTTCTTTATTGCTTCAGGCTGTTGTTATACCGGATATTCTTACAGTTCGAATAGCTCGCCATTTTATATGGGGATCCCTCGGCTTAAGTTTCCATCGGATGCACCTAGTCGCTCAACATTGAAATTAGAAGAGGCATTTCACATATTTATCCCTTACGATGAGTGGGATGAGCGGCTAGCAAGCGGTATGAATGCGGTGGATCTTGGTGCATGTCCGGGGGGATGGACCTACCAATTAGTTAAGCGCAGTATGATGGTTCATGCCGTGGATAATGGTCCGATGGCGCAAAGCTTGATGGACACGGGGCAAGTTAGGCACCATCAAGTCGATGGTTTTAAATTCGAGCCAAATACGAAAAATATTACTTGGTTGGTGTGTGATATGGTTGAAAAACCGGCGAAAGTCGCTGCGTTAATCACGGAGTGGCTATTGCATGGGTGGTGCCGTGAAACCATTTTCAACTTAAAGCTACCGATGAAAAAGCGCTATGAGGAAGTGTCTCATATCCTTGAAAAGATGCGTACACAATTGGCAGAAAATGGCATCAATGTGCGGATCCAAGCGAAACAGCTGTACCATGACCGCGAAGAAATTACCGTTCATGTACAACGTATTTGGTCTGCTTATGCACCAATACGCGACTAAATCTGATATTTAGTAAGAACATATCATATAGCAAAAACTGCTTCCTAAACGCTGGTTAACAGTGAATGAAGAGGCAGTTTTTTATTGCTTATGGTTTGGGGTGATAGCGCAATTGGTTCAGGTTCCCTTGCAACTGAATATCTGTTCTTAAGGTTGCAATATCGCGGCAAACTTTTGCTATATCAAACTGACCAATAAGCTTTTTTCTCCATTTTTCATCAACGCTATCTAAATGAGCAAATAAGTTCTCAATGGAGTGGTATTGTTGTAGCAGTTGTGTGGCACTTTTAGCACCAATTCCCGCGACACCAGGCACTTTACTGCTGCTGATCCCCGCTAACCCCCAGTAATCAGGTAATTGGCAAGGTTTTACGCCAAATTCTTTTTCGATAAAAGGCACATCTAACCAGCGTTTTTGAAAATAGTCGCGAATACGAATTGAAGGCGACAGTAGTTGGCAATAGCCTTTATCAGTAGAAACGATAGTGACAGTTTGCCCTGCATCGGCGATTTTCTTGGCTAAAGTTGCCGCTAAATCATCCGCTTCGTCACCACTTGATTGCCAGCAGTGGACGCCTTTTGCATCGAATTGTTTGACTAATGAAGGTAGCTCAGCATATAAATTTTCAGGCATGGGCTGACGGCCTGCTTTATAGTCAGGCAGTTTTTCATGCCGCCAGCTATTGTGCCTACCTTCCTCATCGAATACTGCAACAATATGGGTCGGTGAGGTGTGAGAGATAAGCTGTGCTACCGCAGATAAGCAGGCATCGCCGCAAGGACTGCCTTGTACGGCGTGTATGCGGCGAATTAAATTAAGTGCATCAATTATCAGTAAGTGGATCATAAAATTTACGCCATCCTTGGCCTCATTATATTATTTCACTATTTCGTAGCAAGGCTCATAGGCTGTTCCACCCGGCAGTTTCATTCGATGTTGGTCGACAAAACCGCGCAGTAGAATATCCATGCGTTGCATAATTTCTTTATCACCATGAATTTTAAACGGGCCATACTGTTCAATAGCCTTCATACCGACTTCTTTCACGTTACCCGCAACGATACCAGAGAAGGCTCTTCTAAGATCAGAGGCCAGTTTTTCTGGTGATTGACCTGGATACAGATTCAGTGACGCCATATTTTCATGAGTCGGCTCGAAAGGATGCTGTAATTCAGGGTTGATCTTAATTGACCAGTTAAAGCTATAAGCATCGCCTGTGCTACGACGGTTGTCTTTCACCAATGGCATGTG
The DNA here is from genome assembly GCF_028477805.1 of Providencia sp. PROV268. Classification (NCBI taxonomy): domain Bacteria; kingdom Pseudomonadati; phylum Pseudomonadota; class Gammaproteobacteria; order Enterobacterales; family Morganellaceae; genus Providencia; species Providencia sp. PROV268. The sequence continues at coordinate 47,214 of NZ_JAMPLW010000025.1, read as the reverse complement.
TTTTTTCATTACACGAGCGACTTCTTGGGGATCATCAATGATGATTTGATAGTGTTTGCTGGCTTCTTCACCAAGTGTATGACGAATAAAATCATCTAACACAGAGAAGTACTCGGCACTTTCTTTTGGCCCCGTTAAAACCAATGGCAATACTTGTTCGCTATTTTCAGGATCCATCAAAATGCCTAGCAAATAGAGAAGCTCTTCTGCTGTACCGACGCCCCCAGGGAAAATAATGATCCCATGCGCTAAGCGAACGAACGCTTCAAGGCGCTTTTCGATATCAGGCATGATGATAAGCTCATTGACTAAAGGGTTAGGTGGCTCAGCAGCAATGATAGATGGCTCTGTTAGGCCGATAAAACGGCTATTTTTATAGCGTTGTTGAGCATGGCCAACAGCCGCCCCTTTCATTGGGGCTTCCATGGCTCCGGGGCCACAACCTGTGCAGATATTTAGCTCTCTTAAACCAAGCTCATTACCGACTTTACGGCCATATAGGTACTCGGTTTCGTTGATAGAGTGACCACCCCAGCAAACAATCATGCTTGGATCTTCATCAAGATGCAGTGTACGCGCGTTACGTAATATAGAGAAAATGACGTTAGTTAGGTGAGTGCCATTTCCCAGATCTAAATGCATTTTTTGCTCTGCATTGATGATTTGAGCATGAACAAAGAGGATATCACGCAGTACCGCAAACAGGTTTGCTTGTATAGAACGGATGATTTTACCATCGACAAAAGCATCTTGAGGTGGGTTAATTAGCTCAAGTTTGACACCGCGCTCACGTCGTAATACGTTGATATCGAAGTCAGTATGCTTATCCAATAAATCTTTACTGTTGTCTGTTAAGCTCCCTGAATTTAAAACCGCTAATGAGCAGTTTCTGAACAAGCGATACAAATGACTGCTTGCGGTACGCTTTAACATATCAACTTCAAGTTGAGATAAGAGATCCATGGATCCTAATGGACTTATATGAGTAATCAAGTAACTCTCCTTTATCCCAAAGGGATCTTGATATACTCGCCATACTTCAAGTTACGGCGTCATTGACTCAGTTTACTTTCGCACTATAGGCATCGTTATTTCTGCCTTGCTACGACTGGTCTACCGGTCGCCTTGCTGTACCTCGAACTATTTAGAGTATATAAAATTATATCAATTAACTTAATTAAGGTGCTTATTGCCGTGCTAAACGTCCTATTTCAGGCGTAAATTGGGTATTACTACGCCATGGATTGATATCAAGACCACCACGGCGCGTATAGCGTGCGTAAACACTGAGTTGTTCAGGCTTACACAGTTGTGTTATATCATTAAAAATACGTTCGACGCATTGTTCATGGAATTCGTTATGATGACGGAAAGAGACCAAATAGCGCAGCAGTGCTTCACGGTTGATCTTCGGGCCACGATAACGAATTTGTACTGACCCCCAATCGGGTTGGTTAGTAATCAAACAATTCGACTTTAATAAATGGCTAACTAGTGTTTCTTCTACGTTTTCATTTTCCGTGCTATTTGCGAGATAATCACGACTAAATTCATATTGATTGATCTCGATATCCTGTTCATCAATACAAATCCCTTCAAATTGGCAAATCGCTTGCTGTGAAAACTCATCAAGTTTATGGAGTGTAACGCTAACTTTTCCATTAGCACAATTGCTTAAGTCGTTTTGCAAAACACTTCGCACATTTTCCCATGAATCATAGCGAGTTTGGTTAAAACTATTTAGGTAGAGTTTAAAACTTTTTGATTCGATCAAGTTTTCACTTTGTGCATCGACATGGACTGAACCAATAGCGACTTGCGGAACACCTTTCTTGTTGAGCCAAGATAGCTCGTATAAGGTCCAAATATCAGCCCCATGAAACGGTAGGTTATCAGCGTGAATATCTAACGGATCTCTATTTAAGCTGCGCGGAACGGCTTGGAGTAGCCTTGGGTCATATTGATCATAATATGCCGTTTTTTTTCCTAGTGTGAGATTATCCAAAGCAGGGTTATTTTGATAGTGTGACATAGTGATCCTTAAACTTCATGTACTAAAAGCACGCGATACCATAAAACGGCTGAAAATGAGAGCAATTCATTCATCGGTTAACTTCTGTCATAATATCATTTATTAATGATATTGCCGCCATTTCAGTTCACTCAATCTAAAGTTATTAAATCATTATGAATACAACCGTTTCTGAAGCGCTTACTCAATTTACTCAACAATATGTGACCAAATGGAAGGAGCAAACAGGTCTATCGCCTGCTTCCTGTGACCTATATGGCATTCCGTCTCCTTGTGTCATTCGGACGGGGGAAAATTGGGTTTATTGGGAGCCACAAGCCTTCCCAATAGCAGATAAAAACTTAAATAAAGTAGCGACAGCATTGGATATTGAATTACAGCCGATGATCCATCCTTTTTATACCACTCAGCTTGCGGGGGATATGAAGGCTCAATTTGAAGGTCATCTATTGAATTTGGTTCAAGTGTGGAGCGAAGAGGATTTTATCCGTTTGCAAGAAAATTTAATTGGTCATCTAGTTACCCAAAAGCGTTTAAAACTATCACCAACATTATTTATAGCAACATTAGAATCTGATTTAGAAATGATTTCGTTATGTAATTTAACGGGAGAAATTATTTTAGAAAAATTTGGTAGTAAGGAAAAACGCGTGTTAGCGCCTAATCTTATCCATTTTATTCAAGAGTTAACCCCAGTAGTAGAACCGCTTGAGTAAGATATTGCTGATAGAAGCTGTAGGAAATAGCTTACAAATCAATTAAGAAATAAACCTTAATTTTCTTAATTTATCTAAGTGAGCATTATTTAACATTTAATTTCATGTAGTTACTATCAATCTCTTAAATTGAAGGTTTAAGGCTGTTTTTAAGTTTATTGCACTAGGTTGTTTCATTAGTGTTTTTAATACATTCTTAAACGACTGAATGAGGGAGCAGTGAGTTTGCTGCTTTATCAGTAAACAGAGGTCATGGATGGCAAAGTGGCGCATGTCGCTGACTTTAATCTGTTTATTAGCGACAGGATGTCGAACGGCAGGAGGTCGTTTTTGCAGGATGCTTTAACACCCTTTAAAACATGAGATAAGCCAGTCAACCCTCTTGTTGGCTGGCTTCTTTTTCACTTAGTGTTGCGTTCGTGTCTTTTGATGTGGGTCGGTAGAATATTGCGTTAATGCGTTTAACACACTTTGATACATGGCTTCTCTTAGAGACTCACGCTTACGGAACGCAGAGCGGTGTTGGCTTTTGACCGATTCGATATTACGAACAGGCTCTGTTAAAGGCAAGTGATACCAGCCATCCGCGGAAACCGTACCATTACACTCTTGCCAAAAATTATCGTAGCTTGATTTCAAATGTTGGCGCTTAATATGGCAATGGTTTGAAATACCCATAATAGATGTACAGTGGAAAAAAGCGGCAACTGCATAAATAGATGACATCAATAAATTTTTAGGTCGCATCCCATGCATTTGCTTCGTAATGGACTTCACTTGTTCGGTACTTTGTTCAGTAGCAGGCCCCTGTAAAGAACAGATATAAAGTTGGCCCTCAGTACCAAACGAAAAGCTCATTAAATAGATATCATCCCCTGTTTCGTTTAGCAGGTGTAAGGTGAGGTCACCTTCGCGTGGATATTGGGAGTAAACAAGCCTTAATTGCGCATAATCTCCCGATTTTAATTCGATATCTGCAACTTTTAACCCTTGGCGATCAATAGAAAACATTGCTTTGATAGCATCCGTCGAAAATGTTTTTTCGATGAGTTCTAGGGTGTGACTCGCGGTGAGTAATTTTTGTTTTCCGTTCCACTCGCGATGCAAATACTTATTTAAGGGGCGTTCAGCAAAATCAGGAATATTATTTAATTCCTTAGACATGCGGGCACTGGTGTAGCTTTCACACATGGATTGAAATTGCTGATAAGGTTTAGACGGGAGTTTGGCAATACGGACTTGTCGTTTTAAATGGTCATAGCTGTTGTTAATAGACTGCCAAAATTTATTTTGTTTACGCCACTGCTTTAATAATCCCATATATAAACCATACTTGATTGTTGAGTGTTTTTTATTCAGTAAAGTGAAAAGCGTCTGATATTACTCTTATTAACTACAACAAAAGGTAAATAAACTTTAAATAAACTTATAAAAGTGCTTGCGGCAAGATGGATTACGTGAAAGTAACTAGGATTTTGTGTGGGAAATTATTTTGGTTGTTCTACACCCCATATTTACGACAGAATTAATGAAGGATATGCCGTATATTTCGAATTAAGTTTATTAAGTAGGTTTTTATATGAATATTGAACAGCGCATCATGGAAAAGCTTCGTCATATTGAAGAGGAAATGAGAGCGAAGGCACTTTGGCGTGAATTACCACCTAGCCCTGAAGCTTTTGAAAGTACAGAGCCTTTTTCAATTGATACGATGGAAGCAACAGAGTGGTTACAATGGGTACTTATCCCTCGTTTACAAGCACTCATTGAGCAAGGCGCTGTTTTACCCGGAGCTTTTGCTATAGCCCCTTATTTTGAAGAAGTTTATAAGAATGATGAGGAAGGGCAATATCATTTATTGTTGATTCACCTTCGTGAATTAGATGATTTTTTCAGTACTCAGTTGGGTAGGTAGCTCATTGATGTTAGAGATTATTTATCAAGATGAGTATATGGTTGCTGTTAATAAGCCTGCCGGTATGTTGGTGCATCGCAGCTGGTTAGACAGCAAGGAAACTGTGTTTGTTATGCAAACATTACGAGACCAAATTGGTCAATTTGTTTATCCAATCCATCGTCTTGATAGGCCAACATCGGGTGTGTTGTTGTTTGCACTATCCAGTGATGTGGCGAGGCAATTAGCGGCGCAGTTTGAATCTCATCAAATAGAAAAAATCTACCATGCGGTGGTTCGTGGCTATGTTGAAGCGCCTCAAACCATTGATTATCCATTACTTGAGCAGTTGGACAAAATTGCGGATAAACATGCGACCAGAGAGCCAGCATTGCAAGAGTGTGTTACACATTGCCAGCCAATCGCTCAAGTTGAGTGCTCAGTCGCAATTGGGCGTTATCCAACATCTCGGTTTAGTTTACTAGAATTGAAACCAGAAACAGGGCGCAAACATCAGTTACGACGTCATATGTCGCACATTCGTCACCCCATTATTGGCGATAGTAAACACGGTGATTTACGTCAAAACCGCGGTGTAAGCCAACATTTTGCCGTTTCACGGCTAATGTTGCATGCCAGCCAGCTAGTATTAGATCATCCCATTTCAGGGGAGCGTATCTCTCTGATTGCACAATGGGATGAGTCATGGTTGTCATTGGTAAATCAGTTTGGGTGGCAGCATATCGCCAGCAAATTGGGGATGGGAGAATTCAATTCATCACTGTAGTTGGGTCAATAGGAGGTGTTCGTGTCAAAAATTGGTATTTTTGTGGGAACAGTTTATGGTAATTCCTTAGCGGTGGCTGAATCTGCTCAGGAAATATTGGAGCAACTCGGCCATGAGGTCACGATTTTTGATGAGCCAATGCTCAGTGACTGGCAGCAATATAATGCGGGTGAAGGGGGCGCCTTAGTCATCACTTCCTCTACAGGGCAAGGGGATTTACCCGATACGATTGCTCCACTATTTTATGAAATTCAAGATGTTGTTGGTTATCAACCTGAATTACGTTACGGGTTAATCGCTTTAGGTGATAGCAGCTACGAAAATTTTTGTGGGGCAGGAAAGCGTTTTGATGAGTTATTAACTGAACAATCGGGAACACGGATTGGTGAGGTTTTGTTCATTGACGCGATAGAAGAAGATGTACCCGAAGAATATGCGAAGCCTTGGATACAATCTTGGGGTGAGCAACTGTAAATTTCTGCACCGTGAATAGGATTCGCGGTGCAGTAAAGAAAATAAGAGCGGTATTTTAAAACTATTTACGGGTTAATTTTTCAAGGTCAGCTTCAATTTCAGCGATTTTGTTTGAGACCACATGCTCAAGATGACGTAGGTCATCCAAAATTTTGTGTTTCAAATCAATATCACTTGTATCGTTTTGGCAAATTTGATCTAGTTCTTCAATAGCGTAACGTAGGTTGGAGTTGATCTCATTAATTTCTTTGAAATTATTGCTACCATCTGCCGCGGCTACAGTTTTGCGTTGGCGTGGATATTTAAATTTTACACTTTTCGCAAAGAATTCCCCTTTATCTTTGCGAAAATAGATTTTTAAAATATCGTTATTTGCTTCTTGGCGTAGCGTATAACGGTCAATATCTTGAGGGTTGCTAATACCTAAACTTTTTAGATTATCGTACATGTTGTTCACCGAGTTATAGGAAACCGAAATTTGTAGAGGCACAGAGCCGTTAGCATATGCCAGCAGAAACAGTATTATTCTATTTTTGGCAGGAATTAAAAACACGCGCATTAAAGCGAATAACACTTAGCGATGCTATTAATCTGTGTTTTAAAAAGGCAAAAAATAAAATCATACAGTTTATATTCTCGAAAGCCCGACAATAGCTAAACTTATATATTATGCGCGAAATGAGGAAATTGACAAACCCCTCATCATAAGAAAAAGAGGTCTATCATTTTTAGATTGGGTAGAGAACGTGTTTTATCTCTAGCCGAGCGAGGATGTGGGATTAGTCAATGCTTCTTAATAGCTCATTAATACCGACTTTTCCACGGGTTTTGTCATCGACCTTTTTAACAATCACGGCACAATAAAGGCTGTAGCTACCGTCTTTCGATGGCAGATTACCCGATACAACCACAGAGCCCGCTGGCACACGTCCATAGTGGATCTCACCAGTTTCGCGGTCATAAATTTTTGTGCTTTGACCAATATAAACCCCCATTGAAATGACAGACCCTTCTTCAATAATAACGCCTTCAACAATTTCTGAACGGGCGCCAATAAAGCAGTTGTCTTCAATGATGGTTGGGTTAGCTTGTAGTGGTTCAAGTACGCCACCAATACCAACTCCGCCGGATAAATGCACATTTTTACCGATTTGGGCACAAGAGCCTACCGTCGCCCATGTGTCTACCATGGTGCCTTCATCAATATAAGCACCAATGTTGACATAAGAAGGCATCAAAACACTGTTTTTAGCGATATATGCCCCTTGGCGAACAGCCGCGGGTGGAACAACACGGAAGCCTTCGCGTTCAAAGCGAGCCTGATCGTAATCCGCAAATTTCATGGGAACTTTATCAAAATAACGGCTTTCAGCCCCTTCGATTAACTGATTATCGTGAATGCGGAAGGAGAGTAATACTGCTTTTTTCAACCATTGATGTGTTACCCAAACCCCTGAAATTTTTTCAGCAACACGCAGTTTACCACTATCAAGTAGGGTAATGGTTTCTGTCACTGCTTGGCGAACGGCGGGGGTCACTGTGGATGGTGTGATAGCCGCTCTATCTTCAAATGCTTGTTCAATGATGGCTTGTAATTGCTGCATTGATTAATTTTCCCCTTTAAGGACCAGTAATAATATTGCTTATAAAACCTAACATTTATCCTTCGAGTTGAGGGTTTCTGTCAACCTTTCTGATAACTCTTGTTGCATTTTTTTATCGAGCGCTTTGTGATTTTTATCTGCAAGGACGAAAAAATCTTCCACTTTCTCGCCAATTGTGGTGATCCGTGCACCATGTAACGAGATTTCCATCTGAGCGAGCACATGCCCAACCCGTGCTAATAACCCCGGTTGATCGAGAGCAAAGAGCTCCATATAGCTACGGCGCTCATTGGTTGAGCGTAAAAAATTCACTTTGGTAGGAACGGTAAAATGGCGTAGTTTTGACGGTAGGGTGCGAGCCTGAGGAAGTGAGATCGCAGGTTGTTGTACCGCGTGTAGCAGGCTATGGCGGATCTGCTCATATCTATCTTTTGATAATGGCGTGCCATTCGGTTCTAACACCACAAAGGTATCCATTGCCATGTTGTCTTTGTTGGTGAAAATCTGTGCACTGTGGATACTCAGGTTGCGCCTATCAAGCTCCCCAGCCACGGCCGCAAATAAGTGTGGCTTATCGGGGCACCAAATAAAAATTTCGGTTCCACCGTGTTTTGGCTGTGTGCTGATCAACACGAGAGGCTGCTCAAGATCATGTTTTAATAGGTTACAGGCATGCCAAGCTAATTGAGAAGGCGTGTGACGCAAAAAATAGTCTGCATGACAGCGAGACCATAATTGGTTTAATTTTTCTTCATTGATTGAAGATTGGCGTAATAACGCTAACGCTTGGTGGCGATGATGGCGGATACGTTCTCGTAAATCAGGAGTACTTTGCATTCCTTGGTTGAGTTGATGTTCAGTAGATAAAAACAGTTCTCGAATTAGGCTCTGCTTCCAACTATTCCAAAGCGTACTGTTAGTTGCACAAATATCGGCAACAGTTAAACACATCAAATAGTTTAGCCGCGTCACTGTTTTGACCTCGAGGGCAAATTGTTTGATGACATCGGGGTCTTGAATGTCGCGACGTTGTGCCGTAACTGACATTAATAAATGGCTTTTTACTAACCAAGAGGCTAACTCAGCTTCCTTGAGCGGCAAATCATGTTGCAGAGCAAACTCATACACAAATTCAGCCCCTAAATCAGAATGATCTCCCGAACGCCCTTTCGCAATATCGTGGAATAATGCGGCAAGCCTTAATGTTTCTGGATGCAACAGCTTAGGGTAAACGCTAACACAGAGTGGATGGTCGCGGCGATTTTCTTCATGAGTAAAGCTATCTATTTTTTGTAGCACTCGGATGGTGTGCTCATCGACCGTATACGCATGAAAAAGGTCAAACTGCATTTGACCAACGATATTGCTCCAATAAGGGGTATAAGCACTTAATACACTGTGCAGATGCATGGGAACGAAAGCCCCTTTAATGGCTCTAGGGTGACGTAATATTTTGATAAAAAGCCGCCTAGCTTCAGGGAGTTCGCATAAAGGAGTAGTTAAATTACGTCGCGCAAAGCGCAGTTGGCGCAAGGTCGTTGAGTAGATCCCCGTGATATTGGGGTATCGAGCCATTAAATAGAACATTTTTAAAATGGCGGCGGGTTGCTTAACGAACAGCATATCATCAATAACATCGATTAATGGCCCCCGCAACTGAAATTGTTCATCTAGTGGACGAGGTTTTTCATCAGGATTGAGAGTAAGAATAGCGTCATCAAACAGTTGTAATAACATCTGATTGAGTTCACGAACGCGGCGTGTCACACGATAAAAATCCTTCATCATCAGTTCAACGGGCTGGTTTTTTTCCCCTTGGTAGCCGAGTAAGCGAGCGACACTAAATTGGCGATCAAATAAAAGGCGATTGTCATAGCGTTTGACAACTAAGTGTAAAGCGAAGCGGATTTTCCATAAAAAAGTGAGACACTCTTTTAGCTCTTGGCGCTCTTCTTCAGTAAGAAAACCAAACCCGACCATTTCATCGACGGTGGTGGCTCCAAAGTGCCGCCGAACGACCCAAAGTAGCGTATGGATATCGCGTAACCCTCCAGGGCTACTTTTTATATCTGGCTCTAAGTTATAGCTAGTACTGTGATAGCGATGATGGCGATCTTGCTGCTCTTCGAGTTTTGCGGCAAAAAAGGTTGCTGAAGGCCAAAAACTATCACTAAAAATGGTTTTTTGTAAGCGTAAGAATAGGGCGATATCACCACAAATTAGGCGCGATTCAATAAGGTTTGTCGCAACGGTTAAATCGGCGATACCCGCATCAATACACTCTTGCAATGTGCGAACACTATGGCCGATATCAAATTTAAGATCCCACAATAGAGTAATAAACTGGCCTATTTTTGAGGCTATCTGTTCAGAAAGAGGCTCTGCACTTAACACTAAAATATCAATGTCTGATAAGGGATGCAGCTCATGTCGCCCGTATCCACCTACAGCAATTAAAGACATATTGGGTTGTCGGTCAAATTGATACTCTTTCCATAAACGCGTGAGTAGGGCATCTAAGTAATCACTGCGCGCATGGACTAAATCAATCACGGACTCGTTTTGCTTGAATGCGGCTTCTAAGTGGTTATGGAAAGATTCGACATGCTGCTTGAGGCGAAGCAGTTCGAGGTCAGAAGATTGAAATAAAGTGGGTGATAAAAACGCTACAGAGGATGGTGTCATCATTATCTTTCCGCATCGATAGGCTGAACACAATAGTGAACAGCTTACTGGGGATTTTCATGGATGAACAGCCGCAAATTAAATTATTTCGAGTAAAAAAAGAGAAGGGAAGCCTTAAGTATGCGGCATGTTACGAAAGTTGTTTCCTCTAACAGGTAACATGCCACATAAGAGCCGCGTGCTAAAAATTAATCGTTAACCAGCACCGCTGAGATATATGGCTCTTCTTCTTTACGTAATGTCATGATTTCACACCCGTTGTCGGTGACAACTAGCGTATGCTCATATTGAGCCGACCAGCTTCTATCTTTGGTTTTTACGGTCCAACCATCATTCATAGTACGGATGCGGTAATCACCGACGTTGACCATCGGTTCGATAGTAAAAGCCATGCCTTTTTGTAATACAACACCGCTGTCATCGGCATCATAATGAAGGACTTGTGGCTCTTCATGGAAACCTTCACCGATACCATGACCACAATATTCACGTACAACAGAGAAGTCATGTTTCTCGACAAATTGTTGAATCGCTTTGCCCAAGGTGCGTAGGCGGATACCCGGTTTTACCATACGTAACGCTAAATAGAGGCTCTCTTGGGTAATATGGCACAGGCGTTCGCCTTGGATGGTTGGCTTACCAACAATGAACATTTTTGAGGTATCGCCATGAAAACCCTCTTTAATCACGGTAACATCGATATTCACAACGTCGCCGTCTTTTAGAATCTTATCATCACTAGGGATACCATGGCAGATAACATCATTGACTGAAATACAGACTGATTTAGGGAAGCCATGATAATTTAAGCAAGCAGGTATCGCTTGTTGTACATCGACAATGTGCTGATGACAAATGCGATCCAACTCCCCCGTGCTAACGCCCGGTTTTACATGGGGAGCAATAATTTCTAACACTTCGGCTGCTAAACGACCAGCAACGCGCATTTTCTGAATATCTTCTTCAGTTTTGATAATAATAGCCATGAATTCAGTCCATTTATGTCAGTAACGACTCTGTGACATAGTTTGTATGAAAAGGGTTTAATAGATGAGCGATAGCACCATCTATATCAACATGATGATGTTTATGGTATCAGCCACTGCATTTTCTGCCAACTAGGCATTGATGCTTCTTAGCCTTTAGAGTGAAATATCAGGCTGGAATGTACGCCATTAAATAAAAGGTATTGAGAGAAAATACACTTTGGGTCTGATATTATGGATAGTGAAAAACGAGTATTTGTCGTTGAAGATTTTTTTATCAAATAATAAAAAGAAAAAACGCTATCCATACGCCGTGTATAAAACGCTCAATGATGCTTACCAAGGCGATTTCGCCTCGTTTTAATGAAGAGATTCAAGCCATTTGATGGTGTTTTTTCACCCCGTAAAAAAACAACAAAAGTTGGCTTATTGATCCATTTTATGGTATAAAGCGCGCCGGCGATCCATATTATCTCTTCGAAAAAATCGTTTTGCTACCCTGTTAAAGCGTATTCGATTGGCATTATGGATTAGCGAAAACTAAACTCAATTGTGTATAACACACACGGGTCGACACATGCACCGGGGTGCTCTTATGCGTTTTAGCGCAGCTTTGGAGTCGGTGTTATGGGATCCGTGGAGGCATAACCCCAATTACTTAAAATACAGAGGTATTAAATGGCAACTGTTTCCATGCGCGATATGCTACAAGCGGGCGTACACTTTGGTCACCAGACTCGTTACTGGAACCCTAAAATGAAACCTTTCATTTTCGGCGCTCGTAACAAAGTACATATCATTAACTTGGAAAAAACCGTTCCAATGTTCAACGAAGCTCTGGCTGAGTTGACTAAAATTGCTTCTCGTAAAGGCAAGATTCTGTTTGTTGGTACTAAACGTGCAGCAAGCGAAGCCGTTCAAGAAGCTGCTAATAGCTGTGACCAGTATTTCGTTAACCACCGTTGGTTAGGTGGTATGCTGACTAACTGGAAAACTGTTCGTCAGTCAATCAAACGTCTGAAAGATCTGGAAGTTCAGTCACAAGACGGTACTTTCGACAAACTGACCAAAAAAGAAGCGCTGATGCGTTCTCGTGAACTTGGTAAGTTAGAAAACAGCTTAGGCGGTATCAAAGATATGGGCGGTTTACCTGACGCTCTGTTCGTTATCGATGCAGAACACGAACACATTGCTATCAAAGAAGCAAACAACCTGGGTATCCCAGTATTTGCTATCGTTGATACTAACTCTGATCCAGACGGTATCGACTTCGTTATCCCTGGTAACGACGACGCAATCCGTGCAATCAAATTGTATCTGAGCGCTGTAGCAACTTCCGTTCGTGAAGGTCGTTCTCAGGATCTGGCTGTTCAAGCAGAAGAAGGCTTAGTAGAAGCTGAATAATAAGGCCTGCTCTAATAAAGAGCCCTTATAAACCAGGTATTGCTATATGGTTAGAAGGGGGCCTATATGGCCCCTTTTATCTATCTGAATCAGAATGACCCTTGTAGGGAGCCCCCTACGAGGTATATCGAGGAATAAATCACATGTCTGGAATTACCGCTGCATTGGTAAAAGAACTGCGCGAACGTACTGGCGCAGGTATGATGGAATGTAAAAAAGCACTAGTTGAAGCTAATGGTGATATCGAATTAGCAATCGACAACATGCGTAAATCAGGTCAAGCTAAAGCTGCTAAGAAAGCAGGCCGTGTTGCTGCTGAAGGTGTTATCCTTGCAGAAGTTTTTGCTGATGGCAAAAGCGGTGCTCTGATCGAACTGAACTGTGAAACTGACTTCGTTGCTAAAGATGCTGGTTTCTTGGCATTTGGTAAAGAAGTTATGGCTTCTGTTATCGCTGATAGAAATACTGATATCGAAGCAGTTAAAGCGAAATTCGAAGATGCACGTACTGCTCTGGTCGCTAAAATCGGTGAAAACATCAACATTCGTCGCGTCGCAATCCTAGACGGTGCACAAGTAGGTAGCTACCTGCACGGTGCGCGTATCGGTGTTTTGGTTGCGGCTGAAGGCGCTGATGAAGAGCTGCTAAAACACATTGCAATGCACATTGCAGCAAGCAAGCCTGAATATGTTACTCCAGACGATGTACCAGCGGACGTTGTTGCTCACGAGCACCAAATCCAATTAGACATCGCTATGCAGTCAGGTAAACCACGCGAAATCGCAGAGAAAATGGTTACTGGCCGTATGAACAAATTTACTGGCGAAATCTCTCTGACTGGCCAGCCTTTCGTGATGGATCCAAGCAAATCTGTTGGTGATCTGCTGAAAGAGAAAAATGCGAAAGTCACTAACTTTATCCGTTTCGAAGTGGGTGAAGGTATTGAGAAAGTTGAAACTGACTTTGCAGCTGAAGTTGCTGCAATGAGCAAATAAGTCGTCAGTTTTACAAGGAGCCGCCGATTGGCGGCTCTGTTTTAATATACATTGTAGTAATACAACGAATTCAATAATTAAGGTACGTAGAATCCACCTTTAAGTATTCTGCGTGTGTTACCCCAATAAATTATCTGTGTAGGACAGAACACCATGGCAACCAATGCAAAACCCGTTTATCAGCGTATCCTGCTTAAGCTCAGTGGCGAAGCCTTACAAGGCGCAGAAGGTTTTGGAATCGATGCTAGCGTTTTAGATCGTATGGCTCAGGAAATCAAAGAACTTATAGAGCTGGGTGTACAGGTCGGTGTCGTTATTGGCGGTGGTAACCTGTTTCGTGGTGCTGGTTTGGCACAGGCGGGGATGAACCGTGTGGTCGGTGACCATATGGGAATGCTAGCCACTGTGATGAACGGGCTAGCGATGCGTGATGCATTGCATCGTGCTTACGTGAATGCAAGACTGATGTCTGCTATTCCTCTTAACGGCGTGTGTGATAACTATAGCTGGGCTGAAGCTATCAGTCTGTTACGCCATGGTCGTGTTGTGATTTTTTCTGCTGGAACAGGTAACCCATTCTTTACAACTGACTCTGCCGCGTGTTTACGTGGTATTGAGATTGAAGCGGATGTTGTATTGAAAGCAACAAAAGTTGATGGTGTTTATTCAGCGGATCCTGCAAAGAACCCAGATGCCGTACTTTATGAAACGCTGACTTATCAAGAGGTGCTTGAGCGTGAATTGAAAGTGATGGATTTGGCAGCGTTTACGTTAGCACGTGATCATAACTTGCCTATTCGTGTTTTCAATATGAATAAACCTGGCGCTCTACGTCGTGTTGTAATGGGTGAAAATGAAGGAACTCTGATTTCTCACAATTAATACTCAGAGACATCAACCGCGTTTAACTGTATTATCTAATATAAGTTCAGACAATTTAAGCGAGGCTGCATTGCGGCCTTTAATAACCAGTTCTTAAGGGTTGAAAACGTGATTAATGAAATCAAAAAAGATGCTCAAGACCGTATGGAAAAGAGTGTTGAAGCACTAAAAAACCAAATCAGTAAAGTTCGTACAGGCCGTGCGTCACCAAGCCTACTTGATGGCATCATGGTTGACTATTATGGCGCCGCAACGCCTTTGCGCCAACTTGCTAACGTAACTGTTGAAGATGCGCGTACTTTAGCGATTTCAGTCTTTGATCGCTCAATGTCTCCCGCGATTGAAAAAGCGATTATGGCGTCTGATTTAGGTTTAAACCCATCTTCTGCCGGTACTGTTATCCGTGTTCCACTTCCTCCACTGACAGAAGAGCGCCGTAAAGACCTGATCAAAGTTGTTAGAGCGGAAGCTGAGCAAGGTCGTGTTGCTGTTCGTAACATTCGTCGTGATGCGAACGATAAAATTAAAGCCCTGCTGAAAGATAAAGAGATCAGTGAAGACGAAGAACGTCGTTCACAAGATGACATCCAAAAACTGACTGATGGCTACATTAAGAAAGTTGATGAAGCATTAGCGCAGAAAGAAGCTGAATTGATGGAATTCTAATCTATCAAGTAGCGAATAAAGCCATCTAGAGGGAAATCTCTGATGGCTTTATTCATTCATATCTAATAAAAATCCTTTCTTCCCTTTCAAGCTGATATAATCTCAGTATTGAGTAAATACAGAGCATCCGCATAATGAAACGTCTTACTATTCTAGGATCAACAGGTTCAATTGGTAAAAGCACACTTTCTGTTGTCAGAAATAACCGTGATAAATTTCAAATTGTCGCTTTAGTTGCTGGTCGCAATGTGGCGGAATTAGCAAACCAATGCCTTGAATTTCAACCTCAATACGCCTCTATGGCTGATGAATCTTCTGCTCAAGCATTACGGGCAATTTTGTCTGAAAATAATTGCAAAACAGAAGTTTTATCAGGAACAGATGCCGCCATTCAACTTGCAGGCTTGGATGATGCGGACCAAGTGATGTCCGCTATTACTGGTGTTGCTGGACTACTTCCTACCTTAGCCGCAATTCGCAAGGGCAAACGAATTTTATTAGCGAATAAAGAATCGCTGATCACGAGCGGTCGTCTATTCTTTAATGCGATTCGTGAGCACGGTGCGACAGTCTTTCCTATCGATAGCGAACATAATGCGATTTTCCAAAGTTTACCTGAAAACATTCAACTCAACTTGGGTTTTGCCGATTTATCGGCCTCGGGAATTTCAAGCATTATTTTGACAGGTTCTGGTGGTCCTTTTAGGGATACTCCGTTGTCGCACCTAGATAATGTGACGCCGGACGAAGCATGCAACCATCCAAATTGGTCTATGGGGCGTAAGATTTCTGTTGATTCAGCGACGATGATGAATAAGGGGCTTGAATATATTGAGGCTTGTTATTTCTTTAATGCCAATCAACAACAAATGGAAGTGATTATTCACCCTCAATCCGTTATCCATTCTATGGTGCGTTATCGTGATGGTAGCGTGATAGCTCAGCTAGGTACGCCTGATATGTGCACCCCAATTTCATACAGCATGGCTTATCCGCAGCGTATTTCTTCTGGTGTCGAACCGTTAGATTTTACAACATTGTCATCATTAACCTTTGTACAGCCAGATTATCAACGTTACCCTTGTTTAAAATTGGCTATCGATGCCTGCCATGCTGGGCAAGCAGCCACAACTATTCTAAATGGCGCTAATGAAATCGCTGTCGCTGCATTCTTGGACGGTAAAATACGCTTTACAGATATTGCAAAAATTAACCTAAGTACATTAGAAAAATTGCATTTATCTGAACCAGTTTCGATTGATGAGGTCTTAGACATCGACAATCAAGCTCGTCGAGAAGCTGCACAACTAATCAAACATACATTTTCAGTCTAGTATGTGATTTATTTAGTTGCTGATAAGTATAATAAGTCTTTAATATGTGACGCTTATAAGAACGAAAGATAATATCAGTATTTAGCGGAGAATTAAGGATGTGTCTTATCAGCAAACTCAACAATAGCGGTTATGATAATGCTGAATTCTCGACGCTATGCATACAAGGATTACTATTTAATGAACTCTAGTGGTGAAAATCTCTCTCATTCAGCCTTGCCAAAACATGTTGCGATTATCATGGATGGCAATGGGCGTTGGGCAAAGCAGAGAGGAAAACTAAGAATAACAGGGCACAAGGCTGGCGTTGAGTCTGTGCGTAATGCAGTACGTTTTGCAGTAAAAAACAAGATTAGCTCACTGACGCTGTATGCATTTAGTAGTGAAAACTGGAGAAGACCAGAAAAAGAAGTCAGTTCACTGATGGAGCTATTTGTTTTTGCGTTAGATAATGAAGTCAAGAATCTACATAAAAATAATGTGAAATTATTGGTTATTGGTGATATTAGTCGATTTAGTGAGCGTCTTCAAAAACGTATTCAAAAAGCAGAAAAATTAACTGCAAATAACACGGGCTTAAAACTCAATATTGCGGCGAATTATGGTGGTCGTTGGGATATTGCTAATAGTATGAAGCAAATCTTTGCGCGCGTACAAAGTGGGCAACTTTCTCTTGACGATATCAATGAAAATACCATTGACCATTATGTTTGTATGCATGATCAAGAAAATGTTGATTTGGTTATCAGAACTGGTGGAGAACACCGTATCAGTAACTTTTTATTATGGCAGGTTGCTTATGCGGAATTCTATTTCACCAATGTACTGTGGCCAGATTTTGATGAAATGGTGTTTCAGAATGCAATTGATGCTTTTAGTCAACGCGAGCGGCGTTATGGTGGAGCTGAGTCTGATGATGAGCTCGTTAAATAAAAGGGGTAAATTGTGCTGAAATATCGTTTAATGACAGCGATTGTATTAATACCGCTGGTTATTGCTGCGCTTTTTTTGCTTTCACCTGCCGCTTTTGGTTATGTGGTGATTGCCGTATGTGCCTTAGGGGCTTGGGAATGGGCGCAATTTGCAGGTTGGCACACACAAGCTAAGCGAATTGGTCTTGCGGTGGTTTTTGCCGTCATACTGCTAGCCATGCAGTTCTCTTTTGCTGATATCACAATGTTAAAGAATGAGCCGCTTATTTTATATGGTTTATGGGCCGGTCTTATTTGGTGGATAGTGGCAATTTTACTTGTGATTACTTTCCCAGCATCGGCAAAAGCATGGGGGCAATCGGCGTTAGTACGTGTACTGTTTGGGCTGTTAACTATCATTCCTTTTTATTGCGGTATGATGGTGCTTCGAACCATTGGTTACCATAGTGACACCTTTTTTGGTGCTTGGTGGTTGCTATATGTTATGTTGCTGGTGTGGGGTGCTGATTCAGGTGCTTATGCCTTTGGTCGTACAATGGGGCGCCATAAGATGGCACCTAAGGTTTCCCCCGGTAAAACCTGGGAAGGCCTTGTTGGTGGGTTGATCACCGCAGGTATTATTTCTTGGCTATTTAGTTCATTTGCGCCAATCCCAGTAATGCCTGATTATTTGCTGGTTACATCAATTATTGTTGTTGTAGTATCTGTGTTCGGTGATTTGACGGAAAGTATGTTTAAACGCCAGTCAGGAATTAAAGACAGTAGCCATTTAATTCCTGGTCACGGTGGAATTCTTGATCGAATTGACAGTCTAACAGCGGCAATACCTGTATTTGCAGGGTTAAATTTGTTAGTTTTTAACGGGTTCGGTCTCTAGGATAAGACATGGGATTTTTTTGGAGTCTAGCGGCATTTATCATCGCCATTGGGGTGTTAATTACCGTACATGAATTTGGTCACTTTTGGGTTGCACGTCGCTGCGGTGTTTATGTAGAACGTTTTTCTATCGGCTTTGGGAAAACGTTATGGCGCAAGGTGGATCGACAAGGAACCGAATTTGTTATTGCCCTGATCCCGCTAGGCGGTTATGTCAAAATGCTTGATGAGCGCGTCGGTGATGTGTCACCTGAACGCCGTCATTTAGCGTTTAACAATAAAACGGTTGGTCAGAGAGCCGCCATCATTAGTGCTGGCCCAATTGCGAACTTTTTACTTGCAATTGTTGTCTACTGGGTGGTGTTCATGATGGGGATTCCATCAGTACGCCCTGTGATTGAAGATGTGAAACCTGGCTCCGTTGCCGCTAGTGCAAATATTTTGCCGGGAATGGAACTAAAATCGATTGATGGTATCGAAACGCCTGACTGGAATTCAATTCGATTAGCCTTAGTTGGCAAAATTGGCGACAGTGAACTCACTGTGTCCGTATTGCCTCAAGGGTTTAGTGAACCAGTGACTAAAACGATAGATTTAACCGCATGGCAATTTGATCCTGAAAAGCAAGATCCCGTTCTTTCCATGGGAATTATGCCGGTTTCCGCTAGAATTGATCCTGTGATATCGAAAGTTTCACCGGGTTTAGCTGGTGAGCGAGCAGGTTTGCAACCCGGAGATAGAATTGTTAGCGTAAATGGCGAAACATTAGATTTGTGGAATCCGGTAACTCGGTTGATTCGTAATAGTCCGAATCAACCGTTGAAGTTAGCTGTTGAAAGAAATAATCAGATCATCTCACTCACATTGACGCCTGATAGTCAAAATGGAAAGGGTGGCGAGCAAATTGGATTTGCGGGAGTTGAACTTTCAGTGTTACCGTTAGCAGATGAATATAGAATGGTGCAGCAATATGGGCCATTTTCTGCCATCTATCAAGCTAGCGATAAAACGTGGCAGTTGATGAAACTGACCGTGAATATGATGGGCAAACTCGTTGTTGGGGATGTCAAACTTAACAACTTGAGTGGACCGATATCTATTGCGAAAGGTGCAGGGGTATCGGCAGAGTCAGGCTTGGTATATTATTTGATGTTCATTGCGCTGATAAGCGTAAACTTGGGCATTATCAATTTGTTTCCATTGCCTGTATTAGATGGGGGGCACTTGCTCTTCCTGTTAATTGAGAAAATTAAAGGAAGTCCAGTGTCTGAGCGAGTACAAGACTTTAGTTATCGGATAGGTGCAATGGCATTGATTCTGTTAATGGGACTTGCACTTTTTAATGATTTCTCTCGCTTCTAACAAGTAAGCTGGGGACCAGTAAGGAATACGCATAACAACGATGGCGATGAAAAAGTTGCTCATAGCGTCGCTGCTATTTGGCAGCGCGACTGCATACGGTTCAGACGGATTCGTAGTTAAGGACATTCGTTTCGAAGGTCTACAACGCGTCGCCGTTGGTGCAGCATTATTGAACATGCCTGTCAGGGTAGGTGACTCGATTGATAACGAAGATATTAGCCGTTCAATTCGATCTCTATTCTCTACTGGCAACTTCGAAGATGTTAGGGTCCTGCGTGATGGAAACACGCTGATCGTTCAAGTTAAAGAGCGACCAACCATCGCGAGTATCACTTTTACAGGCAATAAATCTGTTAAAGATGATATGCTCAAACAAAACTTGGAAGCATCAAACATTCGTGTTGGTGAGGCTTTGGACCGCACGAAAATAGCGAATATCGAGAAAGGTCTGGAAGACTTTTACTATAGTGTTGGTAAATACAATGCGACAGTAAAAGCAGTGGCTACGCCACTGCCTCGTAACCGTGTAGATTTAAAATTTGTGTTCTCTGAGGGCGTGTCTGCAAAAATTCAGCAGATTAACGTCGTAGGAAACAAAAATTACACGACGGCTGAATTGGTTAATAAATTCCAATTGCGTGATGATGTGCCATGGTGGAACCTAGCGGCAGACCAAAAATATCAAAAACAAAAACTGGCTGGTGATTTAGAAACTCTTCGTAGCTTCTATCTTGACCGTGGCTATGCGCGTTTCAATATTGATTCCACTCAAGTCAGTTTGACGCCAGACAAAAAAGATATCTACATTACAATTAATGTCACTGAAGGCGATCAATATAAGATCTCTGGTGTGGAAATTAATGGTAATACCGCAGATCATCTGACTGAAATTCAAGAACTCATTACGATCACCCCAGGCGAGCTGTATAACGGCACGCAGGTGACGAGTATGGAAAACAAAATCAAGGATCTTCTTGGTCGTTATGGTTATGCCTATCCTCGTGTAATGACACAACCTGAAATTAATGATGAAGATAAAACGGTCAAACTGCATGTCAATATCGATGCAGGTAACCGCTTCTATGTTCGTCAAATCCGTTTCCAAGGTAATGACACAAGTAAAGACTCCGTCCTCCGTCGTGAAATGCGCCAGATGGAAGGGGCTTGGCTTGGTAATGATTTAGTCGAATTAGGCAAAGAGCGTCTTAACCGTACGGGTTTCTTTGAAACTGTTGATGTCGAAACGCAACGGGTACCGGGTAGCCCAGACCAAGTCGATGTGGTCTACAAAGTTAAAGAGCGTAATACAGGCTCCATGAACTTTGGTGTCGGTTTCGGTACTGAAAGTGGCGTGAGTTTCCAAGTCGGTGTAAGTCAAGACAACTGGTTAGGAACCGGTAATGCGGTTGGGATCAACGCAAGTAAAAACGATTACTCAACCAACGTTGAAATGTCGTTTACGGATCCTTACTTCACCGTTAATGGTGTGAGCTTAGGCGGGCGTGTTTTCTATAATGATTTCCGTGCGAAAGATGCTGACTTGTCTGGCTATACCAATAAAACCTATGGTTTAGATACGTTCTTAAGCTTCCCATTCAACGAGAATAACTCATTCCGTGTTGGTGCAGGTTACGTTCATAACTCATTGTCTGATATGCGTCCGCAAGCAGCAATGTGGGATTACCTCTATTCTATGGGCGATAAGCCTCCAATTAATGATGATGGTCGCAATAAAGAGAAATTTAATGCGGATGACTTCACCGTTAACTTAGGTTGGACTTATAATTCCTTGAACCGTGGTTTCTTCCCGACATCGGGTAATAAAACCAGTGTTTCAGGTAAAATCACCGTTCCAGGCTCTGATAACGAGTACTACAAACTGCGTTTTGATACAGCACAGTACTACCCAATCAATGAAGATGAGACTTGGGTTATCTTAGGTCGTGCACAAGCAGGTTACGGGGATGGCCTTGGCAGCAAGCAAATGCCATTCTATGAAAACTTCTATGCTGGTGGTTCAAGTACGCTGCGTGGTTTCCGTTCTAACAATATCGGGCCAAAAGCGGTTTATCTGAAAAATGTTAATGGTAAAGGTGAGCCTGAACCGGGTAGCCCATCAAGCGATGCGGTAGGTGGTAATGCGATGTATGCGGCGTCCTTTGAGCTGATTACACCAACACCATTTATCGATGAGAAATACTCAAATACAGTTCGTACATCGTTATTTGTTGATGCGGGTACAGTATGGGATACCAACTGGAACAGTATCAATGCAGATTGGCGTAAAGGCATGCCAGATTATGGTAAAGCAACAAACGTCCGTGTTTCTACGGGGGTTGCTCTACAGTGGATGTCACCGCTTGGGCCTCTGGTCTTCTCCTATGCGCAACCTATTAAGGATTACGAAGGGGATAAATCAGAACAGTTCCAATTTAATATTGGTAGAACGTGGTAATCTAGAACGTCTCTATCTAAGGAAAGCCCTTGCATATATTGTGAGGGTGACCAAAATTTCCAGCCATAAATATGGGTTAAGGAGTTTCGTGTGAAAAAATTGTTGTGTGCGGCGGGTGTCACTCTGGCTTTGGCGATGTCAGCAGGTGCTTATGCAGATAAAATTGCAGTCGTGAACGTTGGCGAAATTTTCCAAAAAATGCCAGCGCGCGAAGCTGTAGCTAAACAGCTTGAAAGTGAATTCAAAAGCCGTGCGACAGAGTTGCAAAATTTAGAAAAAGACCTTCAATCACGCGTAGAAAAATTACGTCGTGATGGTGCAACAATGAAGCAAAGCGAACGTGAAAAACAAGAAAAAGAGCTGATGGCTAAACGTGATCAGTTCGCAGAAAAAGCGCAAAAATTTGAAGAAGACAACCGTCGTCGTCAAATGGAAGAGCGTAACAAAATCCTAAGTCGTATTCAGGATTCTATTAAATCTGTTGCAGCCAAAGAAGGTTATGATGTGGTTATCGATGCAAATGCTGTTGCATATGCCAAAGATAGCGTAGACATCACGAGTAAGGTTCAAAAACAGGTTAAATAATAGATGTCCTCAATTCGATTGGCTGACCTCGCTCAGCAGTTGAATGCACAGTTACACGGTGATGGCGATATCGTCATCACCGGTATTGCACCGATGTATTCAGCAAATAATCAGCAAATTACATTCCTATCAGATAGTCGCTACAGCGACAAACTCGCTGAGTGTCAGGCTGCCGCTGTGGTATTAACAGCGAAAGATCTTGATGCTTGTAAAGTGGCGGCGCTGGTAGTCGATAACCCTTATCTTGCCTATGCTCGCATGGCACAAATCATGGATACAACGCCAAGCCCAGCAGAGAATATCCATTCGTCAGCCGTTATCGATAAAGGGGCGAAGTTAGGAAACAACGTGGCGATTGGGGCGAATGCCGTGATTGAAAGCGGCGTTGTGTTAGGCGATAACGTTGTTATTGGCGCAGGTTGTTTTGTTGGTAAAAATACTCGTATCGGGGCTGGTACGCGTTTATGGGCGAATGTTAGCGTTTACCATAATGTTGAAATTGGTGAACACTGCTTGATCCAATCAGGAGCTGTAATCGGTTCTGATGGTTTTGGCTACGCGAATGATCGTGGCAATTGGGTCAAAATTCCTCAGCTAGGTACAGTTATTATTGGCGATCGCGTAGAAATTGGCGCTTGTACAACAATTGATCGTGGTGCGCTAGATAATACAGTTATTGGTAATGGTGTTATTATTGATAACCAATGTCAGATAGCACACAACGTAACCATCGGTGATAATACCGCCGTAGCAGGTGGCGTTATCATGGCGGGTAGCTTGAAAATTGGTCGCTACTGCATGATTGGTGGTGCGAGTGTTATTAACGGTCACATGGAAATTTGCGATAAGGTGACTGTCACAGGGATGGGAATGGTTATGAGACCAATCACTGAACCTGGTGTATACTCTTCTGGTATTCCTTTACAGCCTAATAAAGTTTGGCGTAAAACAGCAGCTTTGGTTTTGAATATCAATGAGATGAATAAGCGCTTAAAAGCTGTTGAGCGTGAATTAGATAGTCAAACTCAAAAAAATCAGTAATCATTTCGTAATTCAGGTTAAAATAATCGACTGAGTTACGTTTTTCCGGCCTGCCAGTTAACCTAACTTTATGGTTAAAGCAGGCCGATTCGTTAATTAAATTGTATTAATAGACAGGAAGAGTATTTCGATGAGTGATAATCATACTCTGAATATTGAAGAGATTTTAGAATTACTTCCACACCGTTACCCATTCCTTTTGGTTGACCGTGTACTGGATTTTGAAAAAGGAAAATCTCTGCGCGCAGTAAAAAATGTGTCATTCAATGAACCCTTTTTCCAAGGCCACTTTCCGGGCAAACCTATTTTTCCAGGTGTGTTGATCCTAGAAGCAATGGCTCAAGCAACAGGTATCCTAGCATTTAAGAGCGTTGGTAAACTAGAACCGGGTGAATTGTACTATTTTGCAGCGATTGATAATGCTCGTTTCAAGCGCCCAGTGTTGCCGGGAGATCAGATGATCCTCGAAGTCGAGTTTATTAAAGAACGTCGCGGTGTTGCACGTTTTAAAGGTGTTGCAAAAGTTGATGGAGAAGTGGCCTGCGAAGCTGAAATGATGTGCGCCCGTCGCCGTGAGGTCTGATATGATTGATAAAACAGCCTGTATTCATCCCTCATCGATTGTCGAAGATGGAGCTATTATTGGTGCCAATGTTCGTATTGGCCCTTTTTGTTATATTGGTGCTAACGTTGAAATCGGCGAAGGCACTGAGCTCAAATCGCACATTGTTGTTAATGGCCACACCAAAATTGGCCGTGACAATGTGATCTTCCAGTTCGCATCGATTGGTGAAATCAACCAAGACCTGAAATACCAAGGTGAACCAACACGAGTCGAGATCGGTGACAGAAACCGTATAAGAGAAAGTGTCACTATCCATCGCGGAACGATCCAAGGCGGTAGTTTAACCAAAGTGGGTGACGATAACCTATTTATGGTGAATGTGCATATTGCCCACGATTGTATTATTGGTAACCGCTGCATCATTGCAAACAACGGTACACTGGGTGGTCATGTTATTTTAGGTGACTTCGCAATTATTGGCGGAATGACTGCTGTTCATCAATTTTGCCAAATTGGTGCTCATGTTATGGTTGGCGGTTGTTCAGGTGTGGCGCAAGATGTTCCACCTTACGTCATTGCGCAAGGTAACCATGCAACGCCTTATGGCCTGAATATTGAAGGCTTGAAGCGTCGCGGTTTTGATAAAGAGTCTCTACATGCGATTCGTAATGCTTACAAAGTCCTTTACCGTTCAGGTAAATCACTAGAGGAAGCACGTAGCGAAATCGCTCAACTTGCACAAGCTAACCCGCATGTGAAAGTGTTCAGCGAGTTCCTTGAGAACTCCGCAGAGTCTAATCGTGGTATTATTCGTTAGTCGGTAGTTAAGATAACGAAGTCAGGGCCTTTATTAAGGAGATCATTTTGGCGAATCATCACCGCCCACTTACTATTGGCCTTGTTGCTGGGGAAACATCCGGCGATATACTCGGCGCAGGGCTTATCCGAGCACTCAAAGCACAAGTACCTGATGCACGTTTTGTAGGTGTCGCAGGGCCTTTAATGCAAGCAGAAGGCTGTGAAGCTTTGTATGAGATGGAAGAGTTAGCGGTAATGGGGATTGTTGAAGTGCTTGGCAGGCTTCCTCGGTTACTCGCTATTCGCAAAGATCTTACCGAACGCTTTACACAATTACAGCCAGATATCTTTGTTGGTATTGATGCACCTGATTTTAATATCACCCTTGAAGGGAAGTTAAAATCAAAAGGCATTAAAACCATTCATTACGTCAGCCCTTCTGTGTGGGCATGGCGGCAGAAACGCGTCTTCAAAATTGGTCGAGCAACAAATTTAGTGCTTGCCTTTTTGCCGTTTGAAAAAGCCTTCTATGATCGTTTTAATGTTCCGTGTCGCTTTATTGGGCACACAATGGCAGATGCTATCCCGCTTCATGTCGATAAAACAGCGGCAAGGCAACGCATTGGTATACCTGAAGAAGGGAAGTGTTTAGCCCTCTTACCGGGCAGCCGTCACTCAGAAGTTGAAATGCTAAGTGCTGATTTTTTGAAAACAGCGAAAATTTTACAACAGCATTTTACGGATCTTCACATTGTCGTGCCTTTGGTCAACCAAAAACGGCGTGAACAGTTTGAAGCGATCCGTCAACAAGTCGCTCCTGAGCTAGCTGTCCATATGTTAGATGGCCAAGGCAGAGATGCGATGATCGCGGCGGATGCGACGTTGCTCGCATCGGGAACGGCGGCTCTTGAATGTATGCTAGCGAAATGTCCAATGGTAGTGGGTTATCGTATGAAACCATTTACTTTTTGGTTGGCAAAACGTTTAGTAAAGACACCCTATGTTTCATTGCCTAATTTGTTAGCTGAAAAAGAGATAGTCAAAGAGTTACTACAGGAAGAGTGCCAACCTGAAAAGTTAGCTCAGCAGCTAATTCCCTTACTGGAAGGCGGCGAACAGGTAGAACAATTAAAAGCAACATTTTTACAGCTCCATCAATTGATCCGCTGTGATGCAGATAAACAAGCGGCTGAAGCTGTATTGGATTTGGTTCGAAATTAATGGATTTTATATACCCAAATGCCAACTTAATTGCTGGCGTAGATGAAGTTGGGCGCGGCCCCCTTGTTGGTGCGGTGGTGACCGCCGCTGTAATATTGGATCCTAAAAATCCAATCATTGGCTTGACTGACTCAAAAAAACTCACCGAGAAAAAACGCGAAAAACTCTTTGTTGAGATCCAAGAAAAAGCCTTGTGCTGGTGTATTGGGCGAGCTGAACCTGAAGAAATTGATGAAATCAATATCCTGCATGCCACCATGCTTGCGATGCAACGTGCTGTTGCTGGTTTAAGCATAACACCTGATTTTGTTTTAGTGGATGGTAACCGTTGCCCAACCTTATCAATGCCTTCACAAGCGGTGATTAAAGGTGATAGTTTAGTGCAGGAAATAAGCGCGGCATCAATTTTAGCCAAAGTGGTTAGAGACCGAGAAATGGTTGAGCTAGATAAAGCTTATCCAGAATATGGTTTTGCAAAACATAAGGGCTATCCGACGGCTTATCATTTAGAAAAACTGGCACAGTTTGGCGCAACAAAATTTCATCGCAAGAGTTTTGCTCCTGTGCGCCGTGCATTAGAAGCGAAAGATTGAGTATAAATTAGATGGCTGAACCTCGTTTTATTCACTTACGCGTTCACAGCGACTATTCAATGATTGATGGTCTGGCAAAAACCGGTCCATTAGTTAAAAAAGTGGCAGCAATGGGCATGCCAGCATTTGCGATCACTGATTTCACTAACTTATGTGGTTTGGTGAAGTTCTATGGAGCAGCGCACGGTGCTGGTATTAAACCTATTATTGGCGCTGACTTTTTTGTTGAAAGCGAGCAATTGGGTGATGAAATTGCTCACTTAACCGTACTAGCTCGTAATAACGAAGGCTACCAAAACCTGACGCTGTTGATCTCAGAAGCCTATCAAAAAGGCTATGGGGCGATAGGGCCAACGATCCATCGCGATTGGCTTGTTAAGCATAAAGAAGGTTTGATACTGCTTTCAGGTGGCCGCCAAGGGGATGTAGGGCAATTTTTATTGCGCGGTAATCAAGCTCTCGTTGATGAATGCTTGGCATTTTACGAAACCCACTTTCCCGGTTGCTACTATTTAGAACTCATTCGTACAGGAAGGCCTGACGAAGAGAGTTATTTACATGCGGCGGTAGAGCTTGCAACGCAGCGTGGTTTACCTGTTGTTGCGACTAATGATGTACGTTTTATTGAAAGTAGCGACTTTGATGCGCATGAAATACGTGTCGCTATCCATGATGGTTTTACCTTATCTGATCCTAAAAGGCCTAAAAAATATAGCCCTCAGCAATATTTACGATCTGAAGAAGAGATGTGTGAGCTGTTTGCCGACATCCCTGAAGCACTTGAAAATAGTGTAGAGATTGCTAAGCGTTGTAACGTAACCATTCGTCTTGGTGAGTACTTCCTTCCCCAATTCCCAACAGGGGATATGAAAACGGAAGACTTTTTGGTTATGCGGTCAAAAGAGGGATTAGAGGAGCGCCTGAAGTTCCTTTTTCCTGATGAGAAAGTGAGAGCCGAAAGACGTCCTGAATATGATGAACGGCTAGAAGTCGAGCTAAACGTTATTAACCAAATGGGGTTCCCTGGTTATTTCTTGATCGTGATGGAGTTTATTCAATGGTCAAAAGATAACGGTGTACCAGTAGGGCCTGGTCGTGGCTCCGGTGCAGGCTCTTTGGTTGCCTACGCTCTAAAAATTACGGACTTAGATCCGTTAGAGTTCGATCTCCTTTTTGAACGTTTCTTAAACCCTGAACGGGTTTCTATGCCTGACTTTGACGTTGACTTCTGTATGGAAAAACGCGATCAAGTGATTGATCACGTTGCTCAAATGTATGGACGAGATGCGGTTTCACAGATCATCACGTTCGGTACGATGGCGGCGAAGGCGGTTATCCGCGACGTAGGCCGTGTATTAGGCCACCCATACGGTTTTGTCGATCGGATCTCGAAACTGGTTCCCCCTGATCCGGGAATGACATTAGAGAAAGCATTTGAGGCCGAGCCGCAACTGCCTGAAATTTACGAAGCCGATGAAGAGGTGAAAGCACTCATCGATATGGCGCGTAAACTTGAAGGGGTCACACGTAACGCCGGGAAACATGCTGGGGGCGTGGTTATTGCGCCTACCAAAATTACCGATTTTGCCCCTCTGTATTGCGATGCGGAAGGGAATAACCCAGTCACCCAATTTGATAAAAACGACGTTGAATATGCGGGATTGGTGAAGTTCGACTTTTTGGGATTACGTACGCTCACGATCATTAATTGGGCGTTAGAGATGATCAACGCAAGGCGGGCTAAGAAAAACCTTGAGCCAGTGGATATTGCGGCAATACCATTGGATGATCAAAAAAGTTTCGACATGTTGCAGCGTTCAGAAACAACGGCGGTATTCCAGCTTGAATCCCGAGGGATGAAGGATTTGATCAAGCGCCTGCGTCCTGACTGCTTTGAAGATATGATTGCATTGGTGGCATTGTTTCGCCCTGGTCCATTGCAATCAGGGATGGTGGATAACTTTATCGACCGTAAGCATGGGCGTGAAGAGATTTCATACCCTGATGTGCAGTGGCAACATGAATCATTAAAACCTGTTCTAGAGCCGACGTATGGCATTATCTTATACCAGGAACAGGTGATGCAGATTGCACAGGTACTCGCTGGTTATACTCTCGGCGGCGCGGATATGTTACGTCGTGCGATGGGGAAAAAGAAACCGGAGGAGATGGCAAAACAGCGTTCCGTCTTTGAGGAAGGAGCCATC
The DNA here is from genome assembly GCF_028477805.1 of Providencia sp. PROV268. Taxonomy (NCBI): domain Bacteria; kingdom Pseudomonadati; phylum Pseudomonadota; class Gammaproteobacteria; order Enterobacterales; family Morganellaceae; genus Providencia; species Providencia sp. PROV268. Next base: position 18,120 of record NZ_JAMPLW010000025.1, on the reverse strand, counting down.
AAAAACGGTATCGATGGTGAGCTATCGATGAAAATCTTTGACTTGGTAGAAAAATTTGCCGGTTACGGATTTAACAAATCTCACTCCGCCGCTTATGCGCTCGTTTCATACCAGACATTATGGCTTAAAGCGCATTATCCGGCTGAATTTATGGCGGCTGTTATGACCGCGGATATGGATAACACCGAGAAAGTCGTCGGCCTCGTCGATGAATGTTGGCGAATGGGGTTAAAAGTATTACCTCCTGATATTAATAGTGGGCTATATCATTTTCACGTTAACGATGAAGGTGAAATTGTTTACGGTATCGGTGCGATTAAAGGTGTCGGTGAAGGCCCAATTGAGGCGATTATAGAAGCTCGCCAAAAAGGTGGCATCTTTAAGGAAATTTTTGATCTTTGTGCGCGTGTTGATCTTAAAAAAATTAATCGTCGCGTCATGGAAAAACTGATCATGGCGGGGGCGTTCGATCATTTAGGGCCTCACCGCGCAGCCTTAATGTCTTCACTGGAAGATGCGCTGAAAGCGGCGGATCAGCACGCCAAAGCAGAGGCTATAGGGCAAACTGATATGTTTGGTGTGCTTGCAGAAGCCCCTGAACAAGTGGAAAGCTCATACGCGAGCGTACCAAAATGGCCAGATCAAGTTGTTTTGGACGGTGAAAGGGAAACGCTGGGTCTTTATTTGACAGGGCACCCGATAACGCGTTATTTAAATGAAATAGAACGTTATACTAATGGTCTGAGATTGAAAGATGTGAACCCTACCCCTCGTGGTCAAGTGACAACTGTGGTAGGTTTAGTACTTTCAGCCAAAGTTATTACTACCAAGCGTGGCAATCGAATTGGTATTTGTACGCTTGATGATCGTTCCGGTCGTCTGGATATTATGTTATTTTCAGATGCACTAGATAAATACCAGCACTTGCTGGAAAAAGACAGTATCCTGATTGCCACCGGTCAGGTCAGCTTTGATGATTTCAACGGTGGTAATAAAATGACAGTGCGGGAGTTAATGGATATTAGTGAAGCAAGGGAAAAATATGCGCGAGGACTTGCAATTTCACTGTCAGACAAACAAATTAATGATCAGTTACTGAACCGACTTCGCAGCACTCTTGAACCCCATCGTTCAGGAACGATTCCGGTTCATTTGTATTATCAGAAGGATGATGCCAGAGCAAAGCTTAAATTTGGTGTTGTTTGGCGCGTAACACCCGTTGATGACCTTCTGAATTCTCTGCGAACTCTGCTGGGTAATGAGCAGGTAGAATTAGAATTTGACTAAAATAGGAATATTATGAGTCTGGATTTTCTTGATTTTGAACAGCCAATTGCTGAATTGGAAGCGAAAATTGATTCGCTGACTGCAGTTAGCCGTCAAGACAACAATTTAGAAGTCAACCTAGATGACGAGGTTGCTCGTTTACGTGAAAAAAGTGTTGAACTGACGCGTAAGATTTTCTCTGATCTGGGTGCATGGCAAATTGCTAAACTTGCTCGTCATCCACGCCGTCCTTATACATTAGATTATATTTCTCGTATATTTACTGACTTCCAAGAACTCGCTGGTGATCGTGCTTATGCCGATGATAAAGCTATTGTTGGCGGTATTGCACGTTTGGACGGTCGTCCTGTTATGGTTATTGGCCATCAAAAAGGGCGTGAGACAAAAGAAAAAATTCGCCGTAACTTTGGTATGCCAGCACCAGAAGGCTATCGTAAGGCATTACGCTTGATGGAAATGGCCGATCGTTTCAACTTACCTATTATTACCTTTATTGATACTCCGGGGGCTTACCCAGGTGTTGGCGCGGAAGAGCGTGGTCAGTCGGAAGCCATTGCACGTAACTTGCGTGAAATGTCTCGCTTATCAGTGCCAGTTATCTGTACCGTTATTGGTGAAGGTGGGTCTGGTGGCGCGCTGGCTATCGGCGTAGGTGATAAAGTGAATATGCTGCAATACAGCACCTATTCCGTTATCTCTCCAGAAGGTTGTGCATCTATTCTGTGGAAAAGCGCTGATAAAGCGCCATTAGCGGCAGAAGCAATGGGGATCACCGCATCTCGTCTTAAAGAGTTGAAACTTATTGATAATGTGGTCACTGAGCCGTTAGGTGGCGCACACCGCAGTTACGATGAAGTTGCGGCGTCTTTAAAAGCACGTATCGTCGAAGATTTAGACGAATTGCTTGAGCTAGATGAAGAAGCATTAAAAAATCGTCGCTACCAGCGTTTAATGGAATATGGCTATTGCTAATTAAGACCTATTAGCAAAGTAAAAACGGGAGTTTGGGATAGCCAGCTCCCGTTTTTTATTCGTGCATCTCGCTCTTTGAGTCGTGAAATCTAGTTAAGCTGGTGATTAATTGGTAACTTTGATAGGGTAGTTAACCACATAAGCACTTTATTGTTTTTGCTAAAATAATGAATATAGGCAGCGACGGTCGTTCCAAAGTTGATGTCACTTTTCCGATTAAAAACTGACATAAATAAGAGATAAGAATGAGGCAATATAACTACTTAATTTACGCCTTGATGTGTGTATTAATATGGAGTTTTATCCCAATTGTTTCTCGGTTTGGGCAAAATGGTTTAGATAGCTTTCAATTTTTATTTTGGTCTAATCTTATTTCAGCGATGTCAGTAATACTGGTTGCACTGATCGCGGGTTATAAGCCAACCAAATTGTTTATTCTTCCTCGTGATATCCTCCTTAAAGTCTTTGTGCTTGGCTTTTTAGATTGCTTATTTTATTTGCTTCTTTATTACGGTTACGCCATTGAAAATGGTATTGCAGTATTAGTGATCCAGTATAGTTGGCCTTTAATCATTATCTTGCTGTCGGTCTTTTTATTAAAAGATAAGCTAGCTGGCAGGCAAATTGTGGGCGTGATTATCGGGTTTATTGCAGTGATTATCACTTTTACCAAAGGGCATATTACTCAACTACAGGTTGAGGATCCGGTGGCTCTGTTATTCGTATTTAGTGGTGCATTTTGTTTCGCACTGATGTCGGTGTTCTCACGGCAATATTCGATTGACCCTTATATTAGTACAGTTTGGTTATTTATCTTTTCAACGTTAACTTCATTGGTGTTACTACTGTCATTTAGTGAACTACAATTACCTTCCAAAGCTGCATTTTGGCCGACGGTAATCAACGGGGTGCTCATTAACGGTGTTTCTTACATTTTATGGTTTAAGGCGATGAATACGGGACATTCTGCAAAAATTGCCTCCATCGTATTTTTATCCCCAGTATTATCCGTACTTTGGTTGGTGGTCATTTTAAGTGATCCGTTTGAAATCGCTTATATCATCGGTGTATTGCTAGTTATCGTTTCTGGTGTGTTATGTGTTGGTCAGAAGAGAAAGCAATCATATTAGCGTAAAGAAGGGCAGATTCATGGCGCTACAGCCGCAAGCAATTATAGAGCAGGTGCTCAACAAAATAGGTCATTTTCGAAAAATACTGGTGGGATTTAGCGGGGGCGTAGATTCAACCGTATTGCTGCATGCACTTTACCAAATCAAAAAATATCAGCTTCCCTCGTTAGAGATCCGGGCTATTCACATTCATCATGGGCTTAACGTTAGGGCCGACGATTGGGAAGCTCACTGCCAACACTTGTGTGAACAGTGGCATATTCCCTTTGTCTGCACGCATGTTACAGTTGATCCTTCAAATCGTGGTATTGAAGCGGCTGCTCGTGAGGCGCGTTATCAGGCTTACCGAAACGAGTTGGCAGAGGGGGAAATCATAGCCACCGCTCAGCACCTTGATGACCAAGCAGAAACCTTTATGTTGGCATTAAAGCGTGGCAGTGGACCTGCTGGGCTTTCGTCAATGCCCGAATTGTCACCATTTTATGCAGAAAAAGGGGAAACGTGGTTACTACGTCCGTTATTAGCAATATCTCGCGGCGATCTGGAAAATTATGCACGTGAATGCCCGTTAACGTGGGTCGAAGATGACAGTAATCAAGACGATCGTTATGATCGCAATTTCCTTCGGTTACATATTATGCCGACTTTAACTGAGCGTTGGCCTCATTTTGCCGCCGCAGTTTCGCGTAGTGCATCCTTATGTGCTGAACAGGAATCGCTGCTTGATGAGCTATTACAAGATGCGCTGGATGAAATGATGGATTATCGCGGTGGTCTATTTATTGATAACTTGCATGATTGCAGCCCAGCGAAACGTAACGCGCTACTTAGGCGTTGGGTTGGTCTACACCGCTTGCCAATGCCACCTTACCATCAACTACAACGCATTTGGCAAGAAGTGGCGCTAGCCCGTCAGGATGCTGAGCCGATTTGTCAGTTAGGCCATGTCGATATTCGTCGATACCAAGGCGCATTATGGATTGTACGTCGTATCAACCCGTTATTAGGGCAACAATTTTGCTGGGATTATCCCCAACCTTTTATTTTGCCTGAAGGATTAGGGCGACTTGAGATTATTGCCGATGAAGGGCAAATTCGCCCGCCTCTGCCAACAGAAAAAGTGACCGTTCGTTTTGGCTTACAAGGCACATTGAACATTGTGGGTAGGACGCATTCAAGAAGTAGCAAAAAAATCTGGCAAGAGCTTGGTATCTCTCCTTGGATGCGAGAAAGAACCCCACTAGTTTATTATGATGAACAATTAATTACCGCCATTGGGTGCTTTATCACTCCTGAAGGCCTCGTTGCAGATGAGGAAATTGGGGTTGCCTTCCATTGGGATAAGTTCGATGAATATCAAATAGAGGTGTAAATAAAATAGAGAGCCCCTTATGACAGTGACCATTCATAAGGGGCGTAGAGGGGCTCAATGGAGTATGAGCTTTAGTGAGAGCAATCGACAACGATAGTGCCGATCTCAGGATGACTGAAGGTGTTGATATGATCCAAACGAAGCTCTTTTGTTCCATCTTGAGTCTCTAAGATTAGGTACTCAACTTTTTTACGCAAGAGCAAGTCGCTGGCCTTCCCCTCAATGATTTCGCCGCCATGAAGTTTAATTTCCAGTTTCAATTGGCGTTGGCACGCGATTTCAAGATATTCGTAATCATCACAATTGATAGGTTGATATTCAGTATCTGTAGACATATTCCCTCACCACTATGTTAGTGGCGGTTATTGCCGCCTTGACTATTTTTTACCAAGCATCATGTGCTTCATAGGATAATAGCACAGTAATTTTAATAACAATAATCAGCAATAGATGAAAACGTAAATTCATGATTAACGTATGTGGTAAAAAATGAACTAATATCAGTAAAGTCCGAAATATAATAATCTCGCCATTTTTCTCTGCATAAAATGTTATGATTAGATATAGACTAAAAATATAAGAATTGAACTGTTAGGAGATAAAGGTAATGAAAAAGTCACTATTCTTAGCATTAATGGCGACCGGTGTGATGACATTAGTGGGTTGCCAAACAGCCGTTAAACAACCTAGCGTAACTTATATTGATAGAGCATATACAGGCATTTTACCGTGTGCGGATTGTTCTGGAATTGAGGCCACTCTACTGGTTAACCAAGATGGTACATACGTAGAGCAATTAGTATATTTAGGGTCTCGCGATGGTGACCAAACATTTTATGAAACGGGCACATGGGCAAAAGATGGCGATAAATTACGCATGACGAATGCAAATGGTGAGCGCGCGTACTTTGCACCATCGGCAGATGATAAATCAATGGTCTTGCTTGATCAGGAAGGCAACAAAATTCAATCACAACTGAATTATACGCTAACGCAAGTCGCACCAAGCAAAAAAACAGGTGAATACCGCTACTTTGCTGATGCAGCAACATTTACCGAATGTAAAACAGGCCGTACTTATACTGCAACAGGGATAGAGCTTGAGAAAGGTTATAGTGCAACAGGTGTGACAGGTGGAACGCCTGTTTATGCTGAAATTGAAGGTTACTATACGGTAAGGCCATCAATGGAAGACGGTAAATTTGATCCTGCGTTAGTGCAAACAGGTGATATTATGTTTGATAAATCGAGCGCATGTAAATAAATAGATTTAATCTATTATTAAAATAATAAATATCGGCTCAATTTGAGCCGATATTTTTTTTGATAAGTGGATAAAAATAGAAAATTTAAATTATTACTTAATTTATAATAATAAAAATATGATTAATTGATATTTTTTATCAATAATATATTTATATGAAATGTGAAGAACGTCATAACGATTAGTCAATCAGAAACAATTCACTGTAACCCTGAAATATTCATTACAAGGGATATTACGTATAATGTCTTCAACTAAAAGCAACTCGCGAATGACGCAAGCTGAATTTAGATAACAAAAAAACGTAAAAATATCTGATGCGAGAGGTAGGTATTTTAAGTGAACGATATGATTGAGAGGATTACTGTGGAAAAGAAGCTTATTTACTTGTTTTGTTCCGCTGGGATGTCAACCTCACTACTTGTCTCTAAAATGAGGCAACAAGCTGAAAAGTATGAGGTTCCCGTTGTTATAGAAGCTTTTTCTGAAACGCTTGTCCTCCAAAAAGGGAATGATGCTGATCTCGTTTTACTTGGTCCTCAAATTGCTTGGAAGCATTCCGAAATCCAGCGTTTACTGCCAACTAAAAATGTTGAAGTTATTGATTCGGTTTTATATGGAAAAGTTGATGGCTTAGGTGTTTTAAAAGCAGCGGTCGCATCAATAAAAAATAAATCACGTTAATCAATTATAGTTTGTTACAACTTCAGTTATTTATCTATTTGCTATGGTCGTCTTATGCATACAAACAAGATATGTGATTAAAGTATCTAAGGATATTCTATGGATCATATGCTCTCTTCTCTTGAAAAAGTATTGCTTCCGATCGCATTAAAATTGGGTAATCAACCTCATATCAATGCAATAAAAAATGGTTTTATTAGATTAATGCCATTAGTGTTAATTGGGGCAATGTTTGTTTTGATTAATAACGTTTTTCTGAGTTTTAATGAAGGGTCGTTTTTCTATTCATTAGGTGTTCGTCTATCACCAGAAACAATAGAGTTCATTAATAAGTTTAAAGGCATCGGCGGTAATGTATATAACGGTACATTAGGGATTATGTCTTTAATGACGCCTTTTTTTATTGCTATGGCTCTCGCTGAAGAACGCAAAGTGGACTCTATAGCGGCAGGAATTATTGCGATAGCAGCCTTTGTGGCTGTTACACCATTTGATGTGAATGGAGCCTATGCTATCGGTGCGAATTGGCTAGGTGGCGCAAATATTATTTCAGGTATTATCATTGGCTTAGTTATTGCTGAAGCTTTTACCTTTATTGTCCGCCGTAACTGGGTAATTACATTACCGGATACAGTACCGCCAGCAGTTAGCCGCTCCTTTTCTGCATTAGTGCCAGGTTTCCTGATACTATTAGTGGTAGGGATTATTGCATGGGTGCTAGCAGGGCAAGCGACTCACTTCCATCAATTTATTATGGATACTATCTCAACCCCATTAGCTTCTCTGGGAGGGGTTGTCGGTTGGGCGTATACGATTTTCACCTCACTATTATGGTTCTTTGGTATTCATGGTGCTTTGGCTCTTACAGCACTAGACTCAGGGATTATGACGCCTTGGGCGCTAGAAAATGTCGCGTTATATAATCAATATGGTTCGGTTAATGATGCGATTGAGGCGGGTCAGACATTTCATCTGTGGGCAAAACCTTTATTAGACTCCTATGTTTTCCTTGGTGGAACAGGCGCTACGCTTGGATTAATTATTGCCATATTTATAGCCTCACGGCGAGCAGATTATCGGCAGGTCGCTAAATTAGGGTTACCAGCGGGGATATTTCAAATTAATGAACCAATTATATTTGGGATCCCTGTGATCATGAACCCAATCCTTTTTATTCCATTTATCATTATTCAACCTCTGTTAGCCGCAATCACGGTGATTGCCTATTATGTAGGTATTATTCCGCCGATTACGAATATAGGTCCATGGACTATGCCAACAGGATTAGGCGCATTCTTTAACACAAATGGTAATATTTCTGCTTTATTTTTAGCACTGTTTAACCTTGGTATTTCTGTTCTTGTTTATTTACCTTTCGTTATTATTTCTAATAAGGCGCAAACTATTGCAAATAATACGGAAAGTGAAGAAGAGATCAAAAATGCATTGAAGTTTTAAATATATTAAAAATGAATAATAAATGGGGAAGTTATGATTGACATAGATAGTAATGGAACACTCTCTGCTGACAGTCTGGAAGAAGTAGTGATGGGGTTAATCATTAATTCTGGTAGGGCAAGAAGCCTCGCTTATAAAGCGTTAACTTATGCCAAGGAAGGCAAGTTTGTTGAGGCGATGGAGCTAATGGAAGATTCAAAAGAAGCCTTAACTGAAGCCCATAAAGTGCAGACAAAAATGATAGAGACGGATATGGGGGAAGGCAAAATTAAAGTGAGTTTAATACTTGTTCATGCTCAAGATCACTTAATGAATACGATACTTGCTCGTGAATTGATCACGGAGTTAATCGAAGTCCATAAAAAAATAAATTAAATAAAGGGGATGATGATGCAGCCGACACTAAATGTTAATAACTCAAATATAGAGATTAAAATGGTCTATGAGAATGATATATTTAATGACAAGGATTTCCATGTTGTTATTTATAATAAAACAGAAAGTGCAACAGGGCTGCATCAGCATGATTATTATGAATATACGATTGTCCTAACAGGGCGTTATTATCAAAAAATTAATGGCAGAAAAGTATTGCTTGAACGAGGGAATTTTGTTTTTCTGCCAATTGGCTCTCATCATGAAAGTTTCTATGACTTTGGAGCAACAAGAATTTTAAATGTTGGTATAAGAAAGTCATTCTTCGAAAAATATTTTTCACCCTTATTACCATCATTTTTTGTTGCCTCTCAAGCCTACCCATTAAAAAATGAATTTATGGCTTATATAGAATCAGTGATTGCGTCATTAAACTTTCGTGATAGTGAATTTAATGAGTTTATTGAGGTAGTAACCTTTAATGTGGTCAATAGACTACGTCATTATAGAGAAAGCAAAGTCTATGATGATACGCCACAATGGCTAAAAAACACGATTGAAGAAATGCATGAAATTGCAATGTTTAATGAAAATGCGTTAGAAAATATGGTGACAATAACAGGGAAGTCACAAGAGTATTTAACTCGTGCCACAAAGCGCTATTGCGGAAAAACGCCAATGCAAATCATTAATGAAATTAGAATTAATTTTGCTAAAAAACAGCTAGAAATTACAAATTATTCAATCACTGATATTGCATTTGAATCAGGTTACAGTAGCCCTAGTTTATTTGTGAAAAAATTTAAAGAGGCGACATCATTAACACCAAGTGAATATAGAAAAAGCCTACAGTCAAATTTTTATTAAAGATATCCAGTGAAAATGATAGCCAATGTTTATTAATAAAATAGGTAGGTGTTAATATGGTGCATAAATTAAAAGTCGTCACTATTGGTGGTGGAAGCAGTTACACTCCTGAATTAATAGATGGTTTTATTAAACGTTATCATGAACTACCGATTAGTGAACTTTGGCTGGTTGATATTGAAGAAGGAAAAGAAAAACTCGATATCATTTATGAGCTAGGGTTGCGCATGATAAAAAATGCCAATATACCGTTAAAACTCTATAAAACATTAGACCGCAAAGCTGCACTAAAGGATGCTGATTTTGTGACGACACAGCTACGTGTCGGGTTATTAAAAGCGAGAGAGAAAGATGAAGTAATACCATTACAATATGGATACTTAGGGCAAGAAACGAATGGAGTGGGAGGCTTATTTAAAGGGTTACGTACCATTCCGGTAATTTTTGAGATCCTTAAAGATATTGAAGCTCTCTGCCCCCAAGCCTGGGTGATTAATTTTACCAATCCAGCAGGAATGATAACCGAAGCAGTATACCGGCATACGCAATTTAGACGTTTTATAGGCGTTTGTAATATTCCAATTGGCCTGAAAATGTTTATTACGGATGTGCTCGGTTTAACAAAAAAAAATAATTTGTCGATAACGCTTTTTGGTTTAAATCATATGGTATTTATCAAAGATATTTTTGTCGACGGCGTGTCTCGCTTTGATGAAGTACTTAATGGCATTATTTCGAAAGCTTATAAAGCAAGCTCGGTAAAAAATATTACAGGTTTACCCTTTGATAGTGGGTTATTGAAGGCCTTGAAATTAATTCCATGCTCATACTTACAGTACTATTTTAAGTATAAAGAAATGCTCGCGATTGAAATGGCGGAATTCTATAAAGAAGGCACCAGAGCGCAAGTTGTACAAAAAATTGAAAAAGAGCTTTTTGAATTATACCAAGATCCCGAATTAAAAATTAAACCAAAACAGCTTGAATTGCGGGGGGGAGCTTATTATTCAGATGCCGCCTGTGAAGTGATAAATGCACTGTATAATGACAAGCAGACCGAGCATTATGTGAATATTCCCCATAACGGCCATATTAGTAATATCCCTGCAAATTGGGTTGTCGAAATGACCTGTAAATTAGGGCGTAATGGCGTTACACCGCACGAAAGAGTGACTCAGTTCGATGAAAAAGTTCTCGGCTTAATTTATAGCATCAAAGAATTTGAAATAGCCGCGAGCCAAGCGGCAGTGAGTGGCGATTTTAATGAGCTTTTATTAGCAATGAACTTAAATCCTTTAGTTCATTCAGACAATGATGCTCGGGATATGGCTAAAGCACTTCTTTTAGCCCATAAACATTATTTACCGAATTTTTCTAAGGTAATTAAATATCTTGAAGAAGAGGGGAGTGCGAATAAACCCCATCTTAATGGCATTGCAGTATGACGAGTTTACTTATTGTGAACGCAGATGATTTTGGCTTATGTAAGTCAGTCAATTATGGGATCTTAGAGGCTCATCGAAATGGTATTGTGACATCAACTACGGCCATGGTAAATATGCCTAGTATCCAACATGCGGCACAATTAGCCACAGAGCAGCCATTATTGGCTGTAGGAATGCATTTTGTCCTTACAATGGGGAAACCGTGTTCACCAATGCCTTCGCTTGTGCGTAACGGTATATTAGGGAAGTGGATATGGGAGATGGAAAAATCAGATCAACTTCCTATAGCCGAAATAGTGCAAGAGCTACACTGCCAATATAATCAGTTTATTGATATTTTTGGTAAACCCCCCAGCCACATTGATAGCCATCATCATGTACATATGATGGCGTCCCTTTATCCTTTAATGGTCGATTTCGCCAATCAAAAAGGGATAGCATTACGGGTCGGTTACCACAATAAAATAAAAAATACTCAAGTACGTACAACAGATGCGTTTTCCGCTGACTTTTATGGGGAGCCAAATAGCATATCAGAGTCGCTTTTTTTAGAAATACTCCATAAGGCAAAGCAACGAGGGGAGCGTTCACTCGAAATAATGTGCCATCCCGCATTTATTGATAATGAATTATTAAATAGCGGCTATGTGTATTCCCGAGTAAAAGAGTTAGACGTTTTAACGTCAAAAAACTTAAAAGCGGCTATTGCTGAGAAGGGGTTTTTACTTGGTTCGTATTTAGATTTATCATAAATATGCCCAACCTATCAGGTAATAGGTTGGGCAGGAAGGATTAGCGCACAGTATTTGCGAGCTTCTCTTTTAAGAAACTGACAACATTATCAAGACCGATAAGGGCTTTTTCATCATTACGGCGAGCTTTATACTCAACTTGATTATTGTCTAAGTTACGGTCGCCAATAACAATGGTGTATGGAACACCGATAAGCTCCATATCAGCAAACATAACGCCTGGGCGCTCCTTACGGTCATCAAAAATAACGTCAATACCTTGTGCTTTTAAGTCAGCATACAGTTTTTCCGCGACTTCTTTGACTCGATAAGATTTGTGCATATTCATCGGCAGGATCGCAACATGGAATGGCGCAATCGCATCTGGCCAAATGATACCACGCTCATCGTGGCTCTGTTCAATTGCCGCTGCAACAATACGCGTAACACCAATACCATAGCAACCCATGGTTACGATTTGATTATGACCTTCTTCGTTTTGTACTGAAGCTTTCATCGCTTCTGAATACTTAGTCCCCAGTTGGAAGATATGCCCTACTTCAATACCACGCTTAATCAGCAATGTGCCTTTGCCGTCTGGGCTTGGATCCCCTTCAACAACATTGCGTAAATCGAACGTTTCAGGTTGTGCTAAATCACGTTCCCAGTTGATACCAAAGTAGTGTTTGCCATCGATATTGGCACCTGCACTAAAGTCACTCATTACGGCAACACTACGGTCAATCACCATTGGCAGAGGCATATTGACAGGGCCTAATGAGCCCGGCGCTGCTTTAACTGCCGCTTTGATTTCTTCTTCAGATGCAAACTCTAATGGGCTAGAGATCCATGGGTGTTTTTCCGCTTTAACTTCGTTTAATTCATGATCGCCACGAATTAATAAGGCAACTAATGTGTGCCCAGACTCTTTTTTAGCTCTAACAATGAGTGTCTTAACGGTTTTTTCGATAGGCAAACCGAATTGCTCCACCAACTCCGCAATAGTTTTTGCGTTTGGTGTATCGACAAGGCGCATTTCTTCTGTTGGCGCTGAACGTGGTGTTAGCGGAGTGATGGCTTCAGCCAGCTCAATATTTGCTGCGAAATCAGAGCCTGTAGAGAATACGATATCGTCTTCACCGCTTTGCGCAAGCACTTGGAATTCGTGAGAAGCACTGCCCCCAATTGAGCCTGTGTCAGCTTGTACAGCACGGAAATCAAAACCGATACGAGTAAAGATTTTGCTGTAGGCTTCATACATTGCATCATAGGTTTCTTGCAATGATTCTTGCGATGTATGGAAAGAGTAAGCATCTTTCATAATAAATTCACGTGAGCGCATGATACCGAAACGTGGGCGCACTTCATCACGGAATTTTGTCTGAATTTGGAATAAATTCAGTGGTAGCTGTTTGTATGAAGTAATTTCATTACGCACTAAATCAGTAATGACTTCTTCATGGGTTGGACCTAAAACGAAAGGGCGCTCGCCACGATCAGCGAAACGCAGTAATTCAGGACCATACTGCTCCCAGCGACCACTCTCTTGCCACAAATCAGCGGGTTGAACAACGGGCAAAGACACTTCAATTGAGCCCGCATTTTCCATTTCTTCACGGACAATGTTTTCGACTTTACGCAGAACACGGACACCAGTCGGTAACCAGTCATAAAGGCCAGATGCAAGTTTACGGATCATTCCTGCACGAAGCATCAATTGGTGACTGATCACTTCGGCATCTGCAGGAGTCTCTTTTAGTGTTGAGAGCAGATATTTGCTAGTACGCATTGTATAGGTTCCATTAGAACAACGGGTGATGGCAAAAAATGTTCTTGCCAACTTAATCTAGGCTGCAAAAGCAGCATGATAAAACAGCTAGTCTACCAGCGACCGTGCTTTGCCAAAAGGGGTTAGTCGATTTTTTCATAAGGTTCGATGGCGAACACTTCTGTTATATTATTGAGCACTCTCCAACGCACATTAAAATCGAGTAAATGCACAGCATAGTCACGCTCTTCAGTCATAGCCTGTTTCTTGTAGGCTGGACGTGGATCTTGCATGAGAACTTGCTGTATAAATTGCGCGATCCCAGGGTAGCTTGTTTGGTATTTTAATAAATCTTGCTGAACTTGGGGATGAAAAATCACTTGCATATCATCCGCCGGGGCATCTTGAGCAAAACCAGCCTGCGCTGTAGGGATAGCTTCAGCAAAAGGTAAGTATGGTTTGATATCAATGACTGGAGTGCCATCAACTAAATCTAAACTCCCTAACTCCAAAATAATTTGATTATTATTTTGGCTTATTCCTTTTAATTCAATTAATGACATGCCAATTGGGTTTGGTCTAAAGGTTGAGCGTGTAGCGAAAACGCCCATTTTCTCATTACCACCAAGCCGAGGAGGGCGCACTAGTGGTTTCCACCCCCCTTGCATGGTTTGGTGGAAAACAAATAGTACCCAAATATGGCTGAACTGGTCTAAACCTCTAATCGAATTAGGATCATTATAGGGAGGATGCAAATGCAATCGCCCCGAGCCACCTGGAACAAGTCCAGGTTGGCGTGGGATGGCAAATTTTTCCTTATAGGGGGATTCAATATGCCCAATTACATTACATTCGAACGATTTCATTAGGTATTTATTCGACAATTTTTATCGCACTACCTTCACAAATCGTTGCTTGGTAGCAACCAGGAGAAGCCATTGTTTGACATTGATGCAATACAACAGCATCGGCGGCGATATACGCTGCTTTGGTTAACATACTTTTCTTCGCAGTATTCAGATTTGCTGGTGGGCTTTGAAGGCTTTCACGACATGATTGACCTGAAACAACACCTAAATCTTTAAATGGCATTCCCAATAGCTCTTCAGGGCTGTTCATGAGTTTTACATTTGTCGTGCTAGGTTTGGTGTCTGTTTTTGGTACTGGTTTTGAAAGCTTCATACTTGTGAAGCCTTTATTTGGACCCTGATGAATGTATTGATTCATTCCACACCCAGCGAGAACAAAAGTTGCTAGGGTGAGCAATAACAATCTCATAAGTTTTTCCTTTTTTAATCTTATAGTCTTATAGGTATTGGGAAAATGATATTTGCTATGTGTTGTCTTTATATAATACAAAAAATACTAGGTGGCACTGACCACCTAGTATATTAATCGCTTTTTTACTAATAAAAAAGATTACCAGCCTTTAACTGCACCACCATCAAAGACTTCATCTGCCTTCTTAGCAACTTCATCTGATTGATATGCTTGAACAAACTTCTTCACATTCTCATTATCTTTATTATCGTCACGAGTCACAATAATGTTGACATAAGGAGAATCTTTATCTTCTACAAATAAACCATCTTTTGCTGGCGTTAGTTTAGGCGTTGCGCTGCTCGCCCAAGTTGTGTTGATGATGGCCAGAGCAATTTTTTTATCATCCAATGCACGTGGCAATTGTGGTGCTTCTAATTCAACAAATTTCAAGTTCTTAGGGTTTTCGACCACATCCAAAGCGGTCGGCATTAAACCAGTACCTTCTTTCAGTTTAATTAAGCCTTGTTTTTCTAGCAGAAGTAGTGAACGACCTAAGTTAGTTGGATCGTTAGGCAACGCAATTTGTGAGCCATCGGCAAGTTCATCAACTGATTTAATTTGTTTAGAGTATGCCGCGATTGGGTAGATAAATGTATTACCTACAGGCACTAATTTATAGTTACGATCTTTAATTTGCTGATCAAGATACGGTTTGTGTTGGAATGCGTTGGCATCAAGATCACCTTTGCTTAAGGTTTCGTTTGGTAGAACAAAGTCATTAAACGCAACCAGTTCGACATTCAAACCATATTTTTCTTTTGCTACTTTTTGTGCAACTTCAGCAACTTCTAGCTCTTTCCCCATAATAACACCGACTTTGATGCTATTGGGATCTTTTTCTTTTTCGCCACAACCCACTAGAACTAATGATCCTAATAGCGCGCCGACAACTGCGATAGATTTCAACTTAATAGACATAGATATACCCCTTAAATGCTTTTCTTTATAGCACCTTAATAACGGCGCTGCTATTTTACGGACTATTTATGTGACACTTTTTTCATTAAGTATTCACCAGTAAATTGAATGGCGAAAACTAAGATGACTAACAGGACAAGTACGGTATTCATCACTAATGGATTATAACTGTAATAACCATACTGCATTGCTATTTGGCCTAGGCCACCTGAACCGACAGCACCGCCCATTGCAGAATACCCAACCAGCATAATTAAGGTGATCGTTGCAGCGTTGATGATCCCAGGTAAAGACTCAGGTAATAGAACCTTTTGAATAATTTGCAGTGGTGTAGCGCCCATGGCTCTGGATGCTTCAATCAAACCACTTGGTACTTCTAATAAGGTATTTTCAACCATACGAGCAATAAAAGGGATTGCACCAACAGTAAGGGGAACAATAGCACCTTCAATGCCGATTGCTGAGCCGACTAAAAACTTGGTAAATGGGCTTATCCAGACTAATAGAATAATAAATGGTATTGAACGGAAAATGTTCACTATAGCCGAGATCACCGCATAAAGAGCCGTATTTTCCATGACTTGCCCTCGGCGAGTCACATAGAGTAGAACCCCTGTAGGTACGCCCATGATAAAACCGAGGATCGCCGAAACGAAAGTCATAATAATAGTATCAATCGTTCCCGATATAAGCAGTGAAATCATTCCATCAGACATAACCCAAAACCTCTACTTTGACATGATGCTCTTTCAAAAATTCAATGGTTGCTTCAACACCGCCATTAACCCCATGTAATTCAGCGAGCATGACGCCAAATTTTACGCCACCGGCATAGTCAATTTGTGAACTTAATATATTGATATCGATGTCAAATTTACGAACAGCCATAGAAATTAGTGGTGCATCAACAGATTGCCCTGTGAATTCTAGCTTCAATAAAGGCGATAAATCTGCTGCTGGTTCATTTTTGAGTCGTTCTTTATAGTCATCAGGAATATCAATGACCAACGTTGATTTAATAAACTCTTGTGCTACAGGCGTTTTAGGATGAGAGAAAACTTCACTCACTTTATCTTGTTCAATCAACTGACCGCCACTAATGACAGCGACTTGGTCACAAATATTCTTCACCACATCCATTTCATGGGTGATTAAGAGAATAGTTAGCCCTAAACGGCGGTTTATATCTTTGAGTAACTCTAAGATGGAGCGTGTTGTCGCAGGATCCAGTGCACTCGTAGCTTCATCACATAATAAAACTTTTGGCGAGTTGGCTAATGCACGCGCGATTGCTACACGCTGCTTTTGCCCTCCCGAAAGATTCGCGGGATAAGCATCTTTTTTCTCTGTTAGGCCAACAAGATCCAGTAATTCGCTAACACGCGCTTTAATTTTATCTTTAGGCGTATTATCTAGCTCAAGTGGCAGTGCCACGTTATCAAATACGTTCCTAGAAGATAGCAAATTAAAATGTTGAAAGATCATGCCAATACCACGACGTGCTCTCGTCAAAGATTTTTCAGGTAAAGCCGTTAAATCTTGACCGTCAACGATAACTTGCCCAGAGGTTGGGCGTTCAAGCATGTTTACACAACGGATTAGCGTACTTTTACCCGCGCCAGAAGCACCGATAACACCATAGATCTGTCCAGCAGGAACATGCAGGCTAATATCTGTAAGTGCCTGAATGTTACGGCTTCCTTGCTGGAAAACTTTATTAATATTTGAGAGCTTTATCATTTATTTCTTCTAAGTATATAGGAATCAATTTTTAGATGTCTAAATCTAATATGGTTGGATGTTAAGGCGTCTAGACGTCTAAGTCAACAAGGTTTGGTTTATTTATTCTATTCTCATTTATTTTCTTTTCATGAGATACTTAAAACTCATTTAGTTTGAGGAGTAAATCGGTGAGTAAAGGCATACCTGCAATCTTTTTAGATAGAGACGGTACAATCAATATTGATCACGGCTATGTACACAAAATAGATGACTTTCAATTTATTGAAGGTGCCATTGAAGCCATGGCTGAGTTAAAGAAAATGGGTTACGCGCTTGTCGTAGTGACGAACCAATCAGGCATCGGTAGAGGGATCTATTCTGAAGATAGTTTTATGCAACTGACAGAATGGATGGATTGGTCATTAGCCGACCGCGGTGTTGATCTGGATGGCATCTATTTTTGCCCTCATCACCCAGAAGCTAAAGATAAAGAGTATCGTCAAGATTGCGATTGTCGTAAACCTAAACCCGGCATGCTGCTAGATGCTCAATCATTTCTTAATATAGATATGGCATCTTCTATAATGGTGGGAGATAAATTAGCAGACATGCAAGCAGGGAAAGCAGCAAAAGTGGGTACAACTATTCTAGTGAAAAGTGGTGAAGCGGTATCAGAAGAAGCGATTGCGAATGCCGATATGGTGATTGAAAGTATCGCAGAGCTACCAAAAGTAGTAAAAAGTATCAAAAAATAGGCTTTGTGAGTGATATTTGACCAAGTGATAATTTTTTTTCAAAAAACAC